>DASVUT010000296.1:0-6552 GCA_036386955.1 Sphingomonas sp.
GATCATCGCGAGATGATCGGCGATGGGACCGAGCGCGAGGCTCGGCAGGAAGGTGAGCCCGCCCAGGATCAAGATAATCCCGACCAGGAGTCCGACCCACAGGCCGCCGGTCGTCGGGAAGGATCCCGCGCCTGCCGGCACGTGCCGCTTGGCCGCCAGCGACCCGGCGATCGCCAGCATCGGCACGATCACGAAGAACCGCCCCAGCCACATGCCAACGCCGAGCAGGCCGTTGTAGAAGGGCGTGCCCGCGGTCAGCCCTGCAAAGGCGGACCCGTTGTTCCCGACCGCGCTGGTGAAGCCGTACAAGATCTCCGAGAAGCCGTGCGGCCCCTTGTTGAGCGGCCCGGCGAGCCCCGCCTCCGTCACGCTGGCGATCGCGGTCCCGCCGAGGATGGCGAGCGGCAGCACGGCGATGGCGAGTACGGCAAGCTTCACCTCGCGCGCTTCGATCTTCTTGCCGACATATTCGGGCGTGCGGCCGACCATCAGCCCCGCGACGAACACCGCCAGGATCGCGAACAACAGGAAGCCGTAGATGCCGGCCCCAACGCCGCCGATCACGACCTCGCCCAGCTGGATGTTGAACAGCGGGACCATGCCGCCGAGCGCGGTGAAGCTGTCGTGCATGGCGTTGACCGCGCCGCACGAGGCGGCGGTGGTGACGACCGCGAACAACGCAGAGGCCGCGACCCCGAAGCGCACCTCCTTGCCCTCCATGTTGCCGCCGGCCACGCCGAGCTGCTGGAGGATCGGATTACCTGCCGCTTCCTGGCTATAGGTGACGCCGACGCCCGCGAGGAACAGCACCAGCATTGCGGCGAGGATCGCCCAGCCCTGGCGCGTGTCGCCGACCGCCTTGCCGAAGGTCCAGGTCAGGCCGAAGCCGATCAGGAAAATCGAGAGCATCTGGATGAAGTTGATCCAGTCGCTCGGGTTCTCGAACGGATGCGCCGAGTTGCCGTTGAAGAAGCCGCCGCCGTTGGTGCCGAGCATCTTAATCGCCTCCTGGGAAGCGACGGGGCCAAGCGCAATGACTTGTTGTGCACGCTCGACCGTGGTGGCCGTGACCTGCTGCACCAGCGTCTGCGGCACCCCGCCCGCGACCAGTACGAGCGCGTACGCGACCGAGATGGGCAGCAGCAGGTAGAGCGTCACCCGCGTCACATCGGCCCAGAAGTTGCCAATCGTCGCCATCTCTCGGCGCGCGAAGCCGCGGAACAGCGCAAAGGCGAGCGCGATGCCGGTCGCGGCCGACAGGAAGTTCTGGATGGTGAGCGCCAGCATCTGGCTGAGGTTCGACAGCGCCGCCTCGCCCGAATACCACTGCCAGTTCGTGTTCGTGGTGAAGCTCACCGCCGTGTTGAAGGCGCCATCGGGCGCGATCCCGGCGAAGCCCGGCTGATTGAGCGGCAGCACCGCCTGGAGACGCAGCACCGCGTAGGTGAACAGCAGCAGCGCCAGATTGAACAACAGCATGTGAACGGCGTAGCGCCGCCACCCCTGCTCGGCGGCGGGGTCGATCCCGCCCAGCCGGTAGAAGCCGCGCTCGACGGGGCTAAGCACGAGGTGAAGCGCCGTGCGCCGCCCTTCGTATAGCGCGTGTAGCCACAGCCCCATCGGCTTGGTCAGCGCCAGCAGCACGCCCACGAATGCGAGGATCAGGGTCCAGCCCTGGATGGTCATGGGTTCCGGTCCTTCAGAAGCGCTCGGGCCGGACGAGCACGGCCACGAGGTAGACGAGGAGGGCGAGCGCGGTAGCGGCGGCGAGCCAGAGGTCGACCGTCATCACGCCCGCTCGCACAGGCGCACATAGGCGAAGGTCAGGAGCGCGAGCCCGAGGAGCACGCCCAGCCACAGGAGGTCCTGCATGGTCGGTGCTCCCTAGAAGGCGGCGGTGAGCGCGACGACGAACGTGCCGTCGGCGATGGAGCCGGTGCCGTCCTGCCCGCGCGAGAAGCTCGGCTGAAGATAGGCAGACTCGCGGCGCGAGATGTCGGTATCGACGTAGGAGACGTTGAGCGTCAGGTTCTTGTAGGTAGCGTCGACGCCCAGCGCGTAGTCCCAGTATTTGCCCGTTGGTGCCACGCTGGTCGCGTTGGGCCCGAGCCCGCGATTGCCATCGGAGTAACCGATATGCGCTTTGACCGTCAGCGGCGTGCCCGCAATGGCGAGCGCGCCATCGCCAGATAGATAGAGATTGTCTTCCGTGTCGCCGGGATCGTTATAGACCCCCGCCGCCGCGTCGGCGCCCGTGAAGTACCAGCGGCCTAGCGCCTGCTGCTTGGGCGCATAGGCGACCCCCGCCGTCAGCGTGAGCGGTCCTTGCGTACCGGATATCTTGATGTACGGCTCGAAGAAGTCGGTCTCGTCCGCCCCGCCGGGGTAGAGGTAGTAGGTCACCCCCACGTCCACCGTCGCGTTCTCGGCCGGCTTGAACTTAGACCCGGCGATCAGATCGAGCTCGAGATTGGCACCGCCGAACGTCCCCCAGCCCGCCAGGTTGGATGCCCAGAACCCGGCATAGAGGCCGGACTCGTGCGCGACCGTCGCCGAGCCCTGGACCGACAGTTCCTCGTCCGACTGCGACACGCCGCGGAAGCGGTAGTCGGAGACGAGCGCGGCCGTGCCGCTGATCGTGATCGGCGAGGCGTCCTCGGCGACCGGAGCGGCGGGCTCGGTCGACCGCGCGGGCGAGTCCGCGCTGGGTGCCGTATCCTGCGCGAACGCTTGTGCGGACGCGGTCATCAGCAAGGTCGCCAGCGCGGCGCGCGTGGCCGTCTTGAACGTCATCAACGATCCCCATGCTGCCGCCCGCGAAGATCAACGGCGGCTTGGAGACGGGGAATTAGTCGCGCACTGCGTAGGATAGCGAGACAATGGCGAGGCGATCTCCATAGTATCGGCGTATGTTTCTTATCGATTCGGGCATCACGCTCGCCGCCTCGCGCTCGAGCTGGGCAGGAATGAAGCCCAAGTCACAGGCGAATCGTTGGACGGCGGCTGGAAATGCGGCCGAGTACCTTGGCGCGGGTGATAATGACCATGAGGTCTTCAGCTGTAAGCGAGAGGAACGCGATTACGGTTTACCTCACCAAGCGGCTCGAGATCAGCCCTCCACCGGCGCGCGGCGCAAGGCGGTCGAGGCGGCACCCCGGCGACCGGATCCACGCAACGTGGGTCATGGGGAAAGCCCGCAGCTGCGCGATCGCATCGCACTTCAGTACCAGCAATGAAGCGATGTCGAGGCTTATCCCGACCGCATCATGCTGACCTGCGGCGCTTCGCCCGCGCTGATCCCGGCTTTGACCGCCACTTTCCAGCCCGGCGACGCCGTCGCGGTTGCGCGATCGGCTCAGATTAGCTTCGGCCACTCCGCAGATGGAGGACGCGATCGACCGCCTCACCCGCTGGCTTCCGCTCCAGCCCGCGGCGCAACCGAACCGCCCGTCCATGCACCTCTGCGCGAAGGCGTAATCGCGCGTCATCCTGGCGTTCTCGCCGTCCCGACCGCCGCTACAGCGTCGATTTCGGTCAGCAGCATCGCCGGGCTTTCGAAGGTCGAGCAGAGGGCGGCAGGATCGCCAGCGCCCCGGGACTGAGCCGGCGGCCCTGAGGACGCGCAAGGTACTCCGAGCGTCATCGACAGCACCAGGGGCGACGACAAGTTCATCGTGGCCTACGTGATCACGAAGATCTCGGTCGGCGAGCGCTTCGTGGGCTACCAGGGCACGGTCGACTCCCTCTTCCCCGACGCCGACCGCTTCTTAACCAAGATCGTGCTGAAGGACGCCGTGCCGTTCTACATCACCTTCGGCGAGGAGGCGGACCAGCTGATCGACTGGGTCGTCCTGAACGCGGCCGACTGGCACAACGTGGCGTTCAGGGTCTTCCAGCTCATCGACGATCCGGTCGACGGGGCAGGTGATGGCGGCCAGACTTAACGCTCAGGCTGAGGTCCCGCGAGCTTCATCGGAAGAGCCTCCTCGTCCTTGGGAGCGATATCCTTATCTGGCTCTGTTGCGGCCTTGACCTGCCAGCCGCGAAGGTGAAGTCTGTCGGCCTGCGAGTGAGCGTTCAGACTCGCTGGGGCCGCGGCAGTTGGAGGCGGACCAGCAGGCGGCGTACGGCGGAGTGGGGTGCAGATCCGCCGTGTCGCGTTGGGGGACGGCGATGCGACCGAGACTCATCCTTGCGCTTGTCGCAAGCACGACGGTGGCCAGCTGCGGCACCCCATACGGCGACCGCCTCTCCGTCGACTACGGCCGGCCGCAGATCAGCGGGTCGATCACCGTGTCCGACCCGAAGCTATATCGACGCGAGGCCCTGATCAACGAGCGTCGCCGCGAAGTCCGCTACATCGACCAGCTCATGGCGAACAGCGAGAAGGATGGCTTCGTCATCGGCCCCGAGGTCGCCCGCGAGGTCGAGGTGATCCGCGCGCTGGCCGTGTCGGCGGGACTGAGCTTCGACTCCGCCGCCGGCGCGGGTTACCAGCGATCGGAGCAGACCGCGTCGATCCGGCAGGAGATCGACGCGCTCCAGCTCCAGCTCCAGCTCGACCAGCTGAAGCGCGATGCCGCGCTGTTCCGCGCCGGGCTGGCGGACCAGACCGCACCCTCCCGCGACAATCTCGGCGGGACGACAGCGGCCGGTGCTGCCACCGCGCCAGCCGCCCTCACACCCGCCGACGCAAGCGATCTCGTCACCCGCATCGATGCGCTCCAGACGACGCTGGCCGGACGCCTGGGCGCGACCGTGGCCGGTCCCCGCGCGTTGGCGCTGCCCGGCAATCCCATCGACCAGTTCCGCGACAGGGCCGCCTATCGGCAGGTGCTGACCAGCGCCCGCAACGCCGCCAGCCTGGACGAGCTGCACGACCTGGACGGTGCGGCGCTCTACCGGCTCACCTTCCAGGTCACCACCCTCCCGCCGACCCGTGACTACCTGCGCACGGCAGGGATCGTCGAGATGCAGCCCGTCGAGGGCAGCAGGCCCGACGCGGGTGAGATCGAGGACATCTACCTCCGTTGGCTCGGCTACCTCAACCAGAGCGCGGCGGAGTCGGGGAGCGGCTCGATCGACAGCTTCCTCGTCTCCACCCAGCTCTTCAGCCGCATCGACTTCCACTACGATCCGGGCACCCCGGGCGCGGCGGCGGTACCGCCGGCTGCGGCGAGACGCGGCCGCGGACGCGCGCTGGCCGCAGGGCCTGCCCCGGCCTGTCCCGGCCTGGTCTCCAGCGCCTATACCGACACGGCCCCCCCTCAAGGGTGCGAGCGCATCTCCTTCGTCGCGCCGGACCTGCCCGAGAGCAGCGCGGCGGCGGCGGGCGTCAACCGGACCATGGGCTTGGTCGTCGATCGCGACTTCCGTGAGGTCGAGAACACGGACAGCTACGGTCGGGCCATGTCGCTCCTGCTGCAGCCGGAGATCGGCAACGCGCTGCTGGAATCCGGGCGATGCGAACTGCGGCCGGTAAGCCAGCGCCGACAGATCGAGGCAGCCAGTCCAGCCGGGCTCGCGGACACCTCGATAAATGCGGCATTGGCGTCACTCACGGCGGTCCCGCTCGTCGCCCAGACCATCGACCGGCTCGCGAGCGGAACCAGGTCGGCACCGCTGCGCACCGCCCTAGACCGCGAGCGGACGAGGCTGGTCGACATCGCCGACCGGTCGAGAAGGCTACTCCAGGCGCTGAGCGAACGCTGCCTGGCGGGCGAGCGGCTCGCGCCCGCCCAGCACATCGCCGTGCCCGAGCACTTCGCGCAGATCGTCCGCGCGGAGAGCGTCGTGCGTGTCTACGAGGTCGGGCCGCGCGAGCAGGTGCAGCAGACCTCGACGGCCGCCCGGGCAGCCGAGGCGTTCAGCCTCGCGGCCGCCATCAGCGCCAAGGCGCCATCGGCGGGAGCCGCCGCACGCGCCGGGCTCGGTTATTCGCGCAACGCCGCAGGCAAGGTCGATCTCATCGAGAGGCTGCCGGTGGTGGTCGGCTACGCGCAGGCCCGCGGGACCTGGACCAACTCCAACGAGGGCGCCGCCTCCAGGCAGGCGCGGTTCGGCTGGCTGCTCGGCCCGCGGGTCAACACCGTGGATCCGCGGCGTGGAACGCTCGAACTCGAACAGGGGCAGCGGACCTACGACCTCTCGGCCGACCTGTCGGTCAGCGGCTGGCGGACCAGACTACCGCTCCAGGTTAGGACCGCCTGGTCGCCAGACTGGCGCTCGCGCGACTTCGCGAGCGCGTTGGACGCGCGCGGCCCCACCCGCATCGTCAAAGTCGAGCTGAACCCATCGCCAGCCGAGTTCGCCCAGCTCGCGCAGCGGCTCGGGTTCGGGCCGGTCGGTCGCGGGCTGCGCCCTGCGGCGATCACCCAGATCGCACCGAACAAGGTCAAGGCCTGCATGGCGGCCACCCTGGTGATCCGTGGCGACAACCTCTGGCGGGCGAGCGACGTGGTTATCGGCGGCCGGCGCATCGGGGCCGATGCCGTGTCGGTGCTTCCCGACATGCGCGGCCTTGTGGTCGAGATCCCGGCCAAGACCAGCTTC
>DASVUT010000297.1:0-7932 GCA_036386955.1 Sphingomonas sp.
GACGGGCAGGTCGATGCCCCGCGACGGATCCTCCACCGCGGCCACCACCTCTGACGCGAGCGCGTCCAGCGCCGCATCGCCCGGCTCGATGCGCGCGCGCGGAAACCGCTGCGCGAGCGCGGCGTCGTCCTCGTCGAACGACACGCGGCACAGCCCGCGCGCGGTCGCCGCGATCAACAGCGGCCCCAGGGTCGTCGGCACGATCGTCCAGCGGATCGTCACGCCCTCGCCGCCGCGCACCCATGCGCTGGGCGTCATGCCCAGCCGGGGCGCGGCAACTGCATAGAAGCGGCTGGGCGCCTCATAGCCCGCCTCCAGGATCGCGTCGGTCACGGTCGGCTCCTTGGTCAATGTGTCGGTCACCCGCGTCGCACGCCGCGCCCTGGCATAGGCCGCGGGCGTCGTCCCCGTGGCGCGCTTGAACAAGCGATGGAAATGATGCTGCGCATAGCCGACCTCGGCCGCCAGGGTGGCCAGCGCCACCGCGCCGCGCGCGTCCAGCACCGCCAGCGCCCGCGTCACGGCCGTCGCATCGCGCGCCACCTCGTCCGGGCGGCACCGCAGGCACGCGCGATACCCCGCCGCCCGCGCCGCCGCCCCGTCAGGATGGAAGGTCACATGCTCGCGCCGCGGATGCCGCGCCGGGCAGCTAGGCTTGCAGTAAATGCCCGTGGTTCGCACCGCCCCCACGAACCGCCCGTCAAACGAACGGTCACGCCGCTCGAACGCCGCCCAGGCCATGTCGGGATCGATGCTGCTCATGCCCCCCGTCTAGCGCGCGCGAGCAATCCCCGCATCCCGCGCCTTGCGATCAAATCGGCACCGGGCAAAACACTTCACTGCGTCGACCAGCGCCCGCTCGCCCGGTTGAACACCGCGCTCGTGCCGACCTGAGCCACCCCCCTATCCCAGAACGCCGGGTCCGAACCGCTCAGTTCGAACGCCTCGGACGTTCCCAGCTCCTCGTTTCCGGCTACGCGCACCAGCCGGACGAAACCCAGCATGTCGGCGTTGCCATGCCCCAGCGACTGCATCGCGTCGCGCTGTAGAAGTCGAGCCTCTCGGCCTTGTCGGGGGGAGGAAACCGAGAAGAGCAGCGTCGATCCCCCCGAGCTATAGATGCCCGGCGCAACGCCGGCCGCAAAGAGCAGCAAGGGAAGCAGACTGTTAGTCTCGGCCACGCGGTCGTACCGCAAGGCTCAATCAACACCGGCGATACGAAGCTCCATGTCGGGAGACACGACGTCGCCTTGTTTCTCCGCCGGACTCATGACGCGCGCGGAGCGGGCAAACCACCGATCCATCCGTCGCGCACCAACGCTCCAGCCACTGGCCCGCATCGAGGTCGGTATGTCGCGGATCGTGAAGGACATGGCGGCCTCATCCGGTACGGGATACCCTCACTAGCCAGCATTCCGCACCGCCATCATGGCCGTCCGTCGCAAACCGGTCCGCTTGCATCGCCGGGACCCCGATGCTAACCGCCCGCCAACCCAATGACGGTGCCCCGCGCGCCGCTCTTCCCCATGGGCGACCATATCTGATGAGGAATTCGTGTCCGTGGAGATGTCCGGCGGTATTCAGGCAAGCTTAGGCGGCAGATACGCGCTGGCCCTGTTCGAACTCGCGCGTGACGCGAACGCGATCCCCGCGGTCGAGGCGAGCCTCACGCGGTTGCGCGAAGCCATTGCCGGGTCGGACGATCTGCGCCGCCTGATCGCAACGCCGCTCGTCCAGCGCGAGGCCGCGACCAAGGCGATGCTCGCCACCGCGGACGAACTCGGGCTCGACGCGACCACGCGGTCGTTCCTGGGCGTGCTCGCGCACAACCGTCGCTTGTCGCAGATTCCGCAGATCGTGCGCGGCTTTCGCCAGCTCGCCAGCCGTCACCGCGGCGAAACCAACGCCGAAGTGACGAGCGCCCACCCGCTTTCCGATGATCAAGTGATCGAGCTCAAGCACCAATTGCGCCAGCGCGTCGGGCGTGAGGTCAGCGTCGACCTCGCCGTCGATCCGCACCTGCTCGGCGGGCTCGTCGTCCGCATCGGTTCCCAGATGATCGATTCGTCGATCCGTACCCGTTTGAATGCGCTCGCCAGCGCGATGAAAGGCTGACCCATGGATATCCGCGCCGCAGAAATCTCCCGCGTCATCAAGGACCAGATCTCCAGCTTCGGCACCGAGGCGCAGGTGTCTGAAACCGGCCAGGTCCTCTCGGTCGGTGACGGCATCGCGCGCATCTATGGCCTCGACAATGTCCAGGCCGGCGAGATGGTCGAATTCGCCAATGGCGTACAGGGCATGGCCTTGAACCTGGAGGCCGATAATGTCGGCGTCGTGATCTTCGGCTCCGACTCCGAAATCCGCGAAGGCGACACCGTGCGCCGCACCGGCACCATTGTCGACGTGCCCATCGGCAAGGGGCTGCTCGGCCGCGTGGTCGACGGTCTTGGCAATCCGATCGACGGCAAGGGCCCGATCGTCGCCGAAGGCCGCAGCCGCGTCGAGGTCAAGGCACCCGGCATCATTCCGCGCACCTCGGTCCACGAGCCGATGCAGACCGGCCTCAAGGCGATCGACGCGCTCGTTCCCGTCGGCCGTGGCCAGCGCGAACTGATCATCGGCGATCGCCAGACCGGCAAGAGCGCGGTGGCCGTCGACACCTTCATCAACCAAAAGGTCGTCAACGCCGGCACCGACGAGAGCAAGAAGCTCTACTGCGTCTATGTCGCCGTCGGTCAGAAGCGGTCCACCGTCGCGCAGCTCGTCCGCACGCTGACCGAAAACGGCGCGATGGACTATTCGATCGTGATCGCCGCCACCGCGTCCGACCCCGCGCCGCTCCAGTTCCTGGCACCCTACACCGGCACCGCGATGGGCGAATATTTCCGCGACAACGGCATGCACGCGCTGATCGTGTTCGACGATCTGTCCAAGCAGGCGGTCGCCTACCGCCAGATGTCGCTCCTGCTGCGTCGTCCTCCGGGCCGCGAGGCCTATCCCGGCGACGTATTCTATCTCCACAGCCGCCTGCTCGAGCGCGCCGCCAAGATGAACGACGCAAACGGCGGCGGTTCGCTGACCGCGTTGCCGATCATCGAGACCCAGGCCGGTGACGTGTCGGCGTACATCCCGACCAATGTCATCTCGATCACCGACGGCCAGATATTCCTCGAAACCGACCTTTTCTTCGCCGGCATCCGTCCGGCGATCAACGTGGGTCTGTCGGTCAGCCGCGTCGGCTCTGCCGCACAGACCAAGGCGATGAAGAAGGTGTCGGGCTCGATCAAGCTCGAACTCGCCCAGTACCGCGAGATGGCCGCCTTCGCGCAGTTCGGCTCGGACCTCGACGCTTCGACGCAGAAGCTGCTCAACCGCGGCGCGCGACTGACCGAGCTGCTCAAGCAGGCGCAGTTCAACCCGATGCCCTTCGAGGAACAGACCGCGTCGATCTTCGCCGGCACGCAAGGCTATCTCGACACTGTCCCCGTGCCGCAGGTCGTCCGCTACGAGGCCGCGATGCTCGCCGATCTGCGCGCCAACCATGCCGGCGTGCTGACCAAGATCCGCGAAACCCGCGATCTGGGCGACGAGGCCAAGTCCGGGCTGAAGTCCGCGCTGGACGCCTTCGCCAAGACGTTCGCCTGACCTTTTTCTAGCCCTCTCCCGCAAGCGGGAGAGGGTTGGGTAAGGGCCTTCTTCCTTCTTTTTCGTCGACCGGAATTCCATGGCTAGTCTCAAGGCCCTCAAGATCCGCATCGGCTCGGTGAAGTCGACGCAGAAGATCACCAAGGCGATGAAGATGGTCGCCGCCGCCAAGCTGCGCCGCGCGCAGGAGGCGGCGATGGCCGGGCGTCCGTACGCCGAGCGGCTGACCGCGGTCATGGCATCCCTGGCGGGTCGTCTCGCGGCCGGAACCGGCGTGTCGCCGCTGCTGGCGGGCACGGGCCGCGACCAGGTCCATCTGATCGTCGTCGCCACGTCGGAGCGGGGCCTGGCCGGCGCGTTCAACACCAACATCGTCCGCGCCGCGCGCCGCAAGGCCGACGAGCTGACCCGCGCTGGCAAGACCGTGCGCTTCTATCTGGCGGGCAAGAAAGGGCGCGTGCTCAAGCGCTTCTATCCGCAAGGCGTGCTGGCCGATCACGAAATGGGCGGCATCAAGCGGGTCGGATTCGATGACGCCCGCTCCATTGCCGACGATCTCATCGCGCGCTACGCCGCTGGTGAGTTCGACGTCGCGCATCTGTATTTCGCCAAGTTCGTCAGCGCCCTGGTTCAGGAGCCTACCGGCGTCCAACTGATCCCGGTCCCCCTGCCGGAGGCCAGTTCGGCCCCGTCCGACGCGGTCACCGAATATGAACCGGGCGAGGAAGCGATCCTCGCCGAACTCCTTCCCCGCAATATCGCCGTCCAGCTCTTCCGCGCGCTTCAGGAGAATGCCGCGTCCGAACAGGGCAGCCGCATGAACGCGATGGAGAACGCGACCAAGAACGCCGGCGACATGATCAACCGCCTGTCGATCCAGTACAACCGCACCCGGCAAGCGGCGATCACGACGGAGTTGGTGGAGATCATCTCGGGCGCGGAGGCTCTATAGTGGATGCCGACGCTCGCCATCATCGACGGCATCAGCATTCTGATGTTCCCGAACGACCACAACCCGCCGCACTTTCACGTGCGCTTCGCGGGTCGGACGGGGAAGTTCGACATAGCGACGGGTCGGATGATAAAGGGCACGATCAATCGGCAAACGGCAAGGAAGGTGGAGCTATGGATTCCGGCCAACCGCACTATGCTTTCACAGGCATGGACCGACTGCCAGTCGCGGACGACGACGACGAGCTGATGACCGTTGGCGGGCCGATTTGGGACGTGATAAAGGTCGAAATTGCCGGTCCTCTTTCACTCCGTGTCGAGTTCGAGGATGGGTTGAAGGGTACGGTTCGTTTCGACCGGTCATACCTTCGCGGCGTATTCGCGAAGCTCGACGATCCTTGGTATTTCGAACAGGTCGGCATCTGCCATGGCGCGGTAAGCTGGCCAAACGAGGAGCCGGATATGGCTCCTGACCGCATGTATGATGAATTAGTCGCCGGCAACGGCGAATGGATAGTGAACTAAGGAACCATCATGGCAACCGCCGCTGAAGACATCCGCCCGACCCTGTCGGCCCCGCTCACCAACAATGTCGGCACCATCGCGCAGGTGATCGGCGCGGTTGTGGACGTGCATTTCCCGCAGAACCTGCCCGCGATCCTGTCGGCGCTGGAAACCGACAATAACGGCAACCGGCTGGTGCTGGAGGTCGCGCAGCATTTGGGCGAGAACACCGTCCGCACGATCGCGATGGACGCCACCGACGGGCTGACCCGCGGCCAGACCGTTCGCGACACCGGCAGCCAGATCATGGTCCCCGTCGGACCCGCCACGCTCGGCCGCATCCTCAACGTCATCGGCGAGCCGATCGACGAGCGCGGCCCCGTCGCCACGACGCTGCGCCAGAAAATCCATGCCGAGGCACCGTTGTTCGTCGATCAGTCGACCGAAAGCGCGATCCTCGTCACCGGCATCAAGGTTATCGACTTGCTCGCGCCGTACGCGCGCGGCGGCAAGATCGGCCTGTTCGGCGGCGCGGGTGTCGGCAAGACGGTGCTGATCCAGGAGTTGATCAACAACATTGCCAAGGGCCATGGCGGCGTGTCGGTGTTCGCGGGCGTCGGGGAGCGGACGCGCGAGGGCAACGACCTCTATCACGAATTCCTCGACGCCGGCGTCATCGCCAAGGACGCCGACGGCAATCCGACGCCCGAAGGATCGAAGGTCGCGCTCGTGTTCGGCCAGATGAACGAGCCCCCGGGCGCCCGCGCCCGCGTCGCGCTGTCGGGCCTGACCATCGCCGAATATTTCCGCGATCAGGAGGGGCAGGACGTCCTGTTCTTCGTCGACAACATCTTCCGCTTCACCCAGGCCGGTGCCGAAGTGTCGGCGCTGCTCGGCCGCATCCCCTCGGCGGTGGGGTATCAGCCGACGCTCAGCACCGACATGGGCGCGCTGCAGGAGCGGATCACCTCGACCAACAAGGGCTCGATCACCAGCGTCCAGGCCGTCTACGTCCCCGCCGACGATTTGACCGACCCCGCGCCCGCGACCTCGTTCGCCCATCTGGACGCGACGACGACGTTGAACCGCGCGATTTCGGAACTCGGCATCTATCCCGCGGTCGATCCGCTCGACTCGACCAGCCGCGTGCTGGAGCCTCGCGTCGTCGGTCAGGAGCATTACGACACCGCGCGTGCGGTCCAGTCGCTGCTCCAGCGGTACAAGTCGCTGCAGGACATCATCGCGATCCTGGGAATGGATGAGCTGTCCGAAGAGGACAAGCTGACCGTCACCCGCGCCCGCAAGATCCAGCGCTTCCTGTCGCAGCCGTTCCACGTCGCCGAAGTCTTCACCGGCATCCCCGGCAAGTTCGTCCAGATCGAAGACACGATCCGCTCGTTCAAGGCGGTGGTCGACGGCGAGTACGACCATCTGCCCGAAAGCGCCTTCTACATGGTCGGCGGCATCGACGAAGCCGTCGCCAAGGCCGAAAAGATGGCGCAGGAGGCTTGATTGCGTGTTGAGCTTAACCGGGCGACGTTTCGGCGCCTGGTTTGGCTTGACATTATCGCTGGGTTCGCTGCGCTTGCTGTGTTGGTGCTGCAATATGTTGCGGGGCCCCGGTTTGGATTCAGCGAAGCGTTCGACCAGCTGGTCGTCGCTCACTTTGGACCAAGTGTGTTCACGGGCGTACCTGATACAATCCTGGCTGTCGGACTCTGCGCGGTGTTAGGCTGGATGTTGGCGTCCACTGTGGGATTGTTCTGGTTTAAACGGTGGGCGAGGCTTGGCTTCTGGTTGGCGCCACTATTGGCTACGGTGCTGCTGATGGTGCTGGAAGGTTCCAGGCCAGACTTTTCAACGCCATTAGCTGATGTTCTCCTGACTGTGCATAGTGCCACGTTCGGCATGATCATCTTGCTATCGTACGCAAAGGACTATGGCGCAGACTGGTTTCGACCAGATGCGGCCGTCGAAAAGGTTTAGCCATGCTCCACTTCGAACTCGTCACCCCCGAAAAGCTCCTCCGCTCGGAGGAGGTCCACATGGTCGTCGTTCCCGGCACCGAAGGCGACTTCGGCGTGCTGGAGGGGCATGCCCCGTTCATGTCGACGATTCGCGACGGCGAGCTGCAGGTGTTCCGCACGGCGGGCGGCACGCCCGAGACTGTCGCGATCCGCGGCGGGTTCGCCGAAGTCGGCAAGAACGGCCTGACGATCCTCGCCGAACAGGCGGGCTGAGCGCGAAAAACCGCTGTCCTACACGCACCTTGCTGTGGGACAGCAAACGCGCTCTTTGAACCGCGCGACGCCAACCCGTTCCATTGGCATGCGCTCCGTACCCCAAACCCCACCCGTCACCCCGGACTTGATCCGGGGTCTCGCTTCTCCGCACGCGCCGGGCGGCGAGCACCCCCGTGCTCCGGCGCAGGCCGGAACGTTGGAGAGCGAGGACACCGCCCAGCCACCCACCGCTCCCGCCTTCGCCGGAGCACAGTCCGGGCCAACCCGATCCGAATCCCGACGTGGGAAAACAACGCTGACAGTGTGACCCTAGTGTGACCTTTGCACCCTAGAGAAAGCTGTACGGGTCGACATCCACCGCGACGCGCACCTTGGCCGACCATTCCAGCTTCCCCAGCCAATCACGGATCACGTCCTGCACGTCGAGCGCCCGCCTGGCATGGACCAGCAACCGGAACCGGTGCCGCCCGCGCAGCATCGCCAGCGGCGCGGGCGCGGGGCCATAGACCGCCATGCCCTCGACCACCGGCGCGGATCGTCCGATCAGCCGCGCGGTCTCCTGCGCCGAACCCTGGTCCTCCGACGA
>DASVUT010000298.1:0-6637 GCA_036386955.1 Sphingomonas sp.
GGTTGCCAGCGTGGCGACCCATTGCTAACGGACCGCCACCTCGACGGCGAGCGCCGCCGTCGCAAGCGCCAGAGCGGGCGTAGCTCAGGGGTAGAGCACAACCTTGCCAAGGTTGGGGTCGAGGGTTCGAATCCCTTCGCCCGCTCCAGCACGATCAGGTGCTCCCTGCTATGCTGAGCTTGCCGGCGATCCGGGTCTTTCTTCAGTGTAAGCAGCCGATGGTTTAAATCGAGGGTTCAGATCGACCGTTCTGATACGTGCTCGAATGCTTTCTTGGTGGAAAGCGGAATGGCTGGTTTGGGGCGCGGTCATGTGTTCCCGGCCTTTCGTTAACTTGCAGATGGACGGCAGCTACGCACCCCCATAATTGCGACCGTTTGTGCCGTGCTTGCTCAAGCCCAGAAGCAGTCAACGCCGTGCTTCGCCGCCGGACAAGTTATGGGCGACACCCAGCGTAGTGGCACGTTTCTCAGAGTTCCTATCACTTTCGGAAGAGCCGCAAATCAGACGATCATCAAGGCTCAATCGCGCGAATAAAGCATTAACCATTCCGCCGTATCGCCAGACCCATGCCCTGTTCCGGATGTGGGCGTACAGTGGAGCGACGATAATGGCGACACGATTTCCCGCTTTGGGCTCCAATCGGCACCCGTTCCAGAAGCCGCTGCTGCTGTACGGCGTGCTCTGTTTCGTGTTCGGCATGGTGATGTACCTAGCGGGGGTGTTGCTCGTATTTCCGCGCTATTTGCTCAACCTACATGACATTCTCGATCCGGTCGCCGAGGCGCTCGTCTGGTATAGCGGGTTGCCAATAATGATCGGGATAGCGCTCTCAATGTTCGATCTGCTGTATATGCACCAACATAAAAAGCCGGACGTGCCGGTGCGCTTCACGCCGGTGCAGCGCCGCCGCGTCACGGTGGCACTAACGGCGTATAATGACGAGGACAGTATTGCAGGCGCGGTCGAGGATTTCTTGCTTCACCCGCTGGTCGAGCGCGTGATCGTGGTCAGTAACAACAGCAGCGACCGGACGTTCGAGCGTGCCGAAGCGGCCGGCGCGATCACGTTTGACGAACTTGCCCCGGGCTATGGCCGCTGCGTGTTCCGTTGCCTGAGCGAGGCTGCAGCGTTCGAGGATACCGAATTCGTCGTGCTTTGCGAGGGCGACAGCACGTTCCGTGCCTACGATATTGAGAAACTGCTCGCGTATGCTCCGCACGCCGACATCGTCAACGGCACGCGCACCGTTGAACCGCTGCGCCAGTATCTGACACAGCTCAGCGTGTTCATGTATTACGGCAACATCTTCGTCGGGAAGCTGCTCGAGGCGAAGCATCTCGGCCGAGGCACGATCACCGACATGGGCACCACGTACAAGCTCTGCCGCCGCGATGCGCTGCTCGCCTTGCTGCCGCATCTGAACCCGGTGATAAACCTAGAATTTAACGCGCATCTGCTCGATACCGCCCTGTATCAAGATCTGGTGCTGCTCGAATGCCCGATCACCTTCCACCCGCGGGTCGGCCTCAGCAAGGGCGGCAACATCAACAACTGGCGCGGGCTGGTGGTCGGCTGGCGGATGATCGTCGGGCTGCTGTCGGACTGGAAACGCTACGCATGAATGGCGACTATCACGGTTCGCGGCTAGAGATGGACACGCGCCGCGGCGGCGTGTGGGCGGCGCTGTGGCGCTATTTCTTCCGCCACCGAATCGCGGCGGACGCATGCGTGCTCGATCTAGGCGCGGGATACGGCGATTTCATCAACAATGTCGTAGCGCGGCGACGGATCGCGGTCGATACCTGGCCCGGCATGGCCCAGATGGTGGATGCAGGCGTCGAGGCGATCGTCGGCCCGGTTCACGATCTGGGTGCGATCCCCGATGGCGCAGTCGATTACGCCTTCGCTTCCAACTTGTTCGAGCATCTGCCGCAGGACGTGCTCGTCACCGCGTTGGCCGAGATCCGGCGCACGATCGCCTCCGGCGGAACGCTCACCATTCTGCAGCCCAATTACCGTTATGCCTATCGCGAATATTTCGACGATTATACGCATGTCGCGGTGTATTCGCATGTCAGCTTGGCCGATCTGCTGCGCGCGCACGGCTGGGATATCGTCGAAGTACGCCCGCGCTTCCTGCCTTTAACAGTCAAGTCGCGGTTGCCTACTTGGCCGATCCTCGTCGGGGCGTATCTATGGTCGCCGATCAAGCCGATGGGCAAGCAGATGTTGATCGTCGCGCGGCCGGCGCAATGAGCGGTACGATCAACGGGGCGATCGACGCCGACGTCGTCGGTCGCGACACGCCGCCGCACGAGATCGAGCGCAAGCGTCTGTTGCTGCGCGCCGGGCTGGCGCTGGCGATCGGCCTGCTGCTGTTCAACGTCGGCAAGATGCTGATCGCGGCATGGCTCGCGCTCGATTACGCCTATGACCTGGATTACGGCGAGGGCATCGTCTGGCAGCAGATGCGCAACATGCTGGCAGGCGAGGGCTACGGCCCGCTCGGCACCTATCCGGCGATCGTCTATCATTATCCGCCGTTCTATCATTTGACGACCGCGGCGCTGGCATGGGCAACGGGGATCGACGACCTGCTCGCTGGACGACTGGTGTCGCTGATGTCGACGCTCGCTTCGATGGTGTTTGTCGGGATGTTGGCGTGGTCCGCGATCCCGAGAGACGAGAACAGGTTCGTGCGCTGGCTGGCGGCGGGAATCGCGGCGGCGTGTCTCGCCACGATCCCGACGATCGTCGACTGGGCGGTGCTGATGCGGGTCGACATGCTCGGCTGTGCGCTGACGCTTGGCGGACTGGTGCTGAGCGTGCGCGCGATCACGCAGCCCAAGATTGTGCCGCTTGCCGCGCTCGTGTTCGTGCTGGCGGTCTATACCAAGCAGACCAATATCGCCGGGCCAGTCGCGGCCTTAATCGCACTCTGGTTGGTCCGCTCGCGCTCGGCCTGGGTGCTGCTAGCCTGGTGCGTCGGGCTTGGGCTTGCGGCGCTCGCCGCGCTGGTGATCGATACCGATGGCGGGTTTCTGCGCCACGTCCTGTCGTATAACGTCAACCGGCTCGACTGGACGCGTTGGCAACTGCTCGTTGGGATCGTGCTGTCGCAGGCGACACTGACCGCAGCCGCGTGTTTCGCAGTTTGTTGGGCATGGCGTCGGCTGACCAAAGGGGGCTGTGCCATGCTGCGGGGCAGAGTGACGCGGGACGGGGCCAGCGCGACATTGCTGCTGCTCCTGTCGTTCGTCGCGATCAAAACGGCGATGCTGCCGATGGTCCTCAAATCGGGGTCGAACAGCAACTACCTGATCGAATGGTCGTGCGGGATCGCTGTGTTCGTCGGTCTCGCGGCAGTGCCGGTGCTGCGCGCGGCGCGGCCTGGTGAGGCCTGGCCATCGCCCATCTTGGTGGCGGTCCTGACGATCACGCTGCCGGTTGCCGCGTGGCGGATGCCGTCGGTCGAGATCGACCGTTCCGCCATCCGCGCACAGGATGCGCGGATGGCGGCAATCGTCGATCGCATCCGCGCCTCGGCCCGTCCGGTCGTCACCGACGACATGGTGCTCCTGATCCGCGCCGGTCGCCCAGTTGAATACGAGCCCGCGATCGCCGCCGAGTTGGGCCATAGCGGCGTGTATGACGAGACCAGCTTCGTGGCAAAGGTGCGGCACGGCGATTTCGGCTTCTTTCTGACGCGCGGCGGCCGATCGAACACGCTGTTCAACGAACGTTACAATCCGCGCGTTGCCGATGCGATCGACGCCGCCTATCCACGCAAGGAACGCGACGGCGATCTCCTCTTCCACCTGCCGGCTAGGTGACGATGGCGGCGCTGATCGCTCGGGCTCATACTGGCACGATTGGGCAGTTTCTGCGCTTCGGCGTAGCCGGGCTCGCCTCGGCCTCGGTCTATGGCGGTGTCTAATTGGCGCTGGCGGCGATGCTGAACGCCGCCCACGCCGCGCTGGCGGTGCCGCCGGCCTTCGCGATCGCGCTCGCGTTCAGCTATGCGCTGCACAGTCTGTGGAGTTTCCGGGGGCATGGGCAGCGTGCGGCCGGTGGCCTGCGACCGCTGCGTTTTCTAATCGTGCAGCTCGCGCAGCTCGGGACAAATCTGGCGGTGACGTGGCTGCTGACGTTCTGGCTGGGGACGCCGGTCTGGGTGCCGCTGGTCCCCACGATCGTGATCGTGCCGTTCGCGAGCTTCTACCTGCAGCGAACCTGGGTGTTTGCCTAGCACTACTTTGGCAGGTCGAAGGAACCGATTGGAATCGTTGACTCTCCGGTGTCAGTGTAGGCTGACGTATCACGTGCGATGGTGGTGAACGAGGGCTGGCGAAGCGTTCTGGAGGGTCCCGCAACTTGCCGCAGAGGCGATAAGGTCCCGAACCGTCCGACCGGGGATCGTATTCGAGCAACTCGACACCAAACTCCGCCAGCGCCGATATGCTCAGCACGTTCGATGGCGCGCGCGGCAGCAAGAGGTAGTGCCGCTGGTCGCCATCCTCGTGATTTGGTGCGACGGCATACAGAAATTGCTCGACCGTTTCCGGCGTCACACCGATGAGAAAACATGGTTGCGACTGCAGAAGCGCCGATAGCGCGCGCTGAAAATCCGGCGCCCGGGCCACCGATCGCCGCATATCTTCGACGGTCAGCGCCAGCGTGCTGTCTTGATCGTGCGCGCCGTAGGGCCGAAACAGCACGCGTTCGCCGGACCGGTAGCTGCGCACCACCTCCTGGTTGTCGTTGATCGCGACTGGAATGACTTGTCGTTGGTCGGTCGAGCGATCCGCTAGCGCGCGCATCATGAGATCGTCGTTATTCAAATCAACGATCGCACGCCAAGGGAGTTGTGCCAGCACCGTGTGGAGTGCGCTCCCGTCGATCGGCAATCTCTCGCGGAGCACCCCGATAACGGACTCGCGCGTCTTCGCGTTGATGATGGATTGGAGCAGTTTGGCCGGACCGCCTAGCGTCGCCGTCGCGCTTTCGATCGTCGCTTCGTCGGGGTGTTCGCCCAGTAGGGCGAGCACGCTTCGGGGCGTCCTTGATCCCAGCCGCTGGATCAGGGCTAGGATGAGTTTGCTCGGCGGGAGGAGCCCGGATTGTTCGGAGACGCCCGATCCGGTGATCAACACGGCCTGTCCCGCGGCCACCGCAGAGACGAGCGCCTCGGGGGGCTCCGGCTCCCAAGGTGCGCGGGGCTCTTGCGACCGCGTCGGTAGGGCCGCTACCCCTGCGCCTGCGTCGGCTGCCCCTCGATCGGGGGTGAGGCGACACTTGGCTCCCAAGCCTCGGCGGCGTCGGACGCCTGCGCACCGCGTTTGGTGGCGTCGGCTTGGCGAGTTTGAGCCTGCCACGCCGCGAGCGCCGCCAGGAGCGCCGCAAGCGCAACGCCTAAGGGCGCGAAGCGTGTCAGCAGCGGCGACAGCGCCAACGTCACCGTCGGCGTGACGCGGTAGCGGTTCGCGACGACGATCTCGAATGGGACGGCTCGGGCTGCGAACAGCAACCGCTGTGCCGGGGGGCACGACAAAGGTGAGGCCGGTGGCGGTCGGCGTCACGGCAGCGGCCATGCCATCGACTTTGACCATGTAACCGGCGCTAGCGGCGGCGATCGGACGCAAAAAACGAACGGTCACGATATCGCCGGTCGACGCGGGCACCGGTCGGAAGATCCTCAGGGTGACCGGCCCCGCTGTCGTACCATCAGGAGCCGAGGAGCTGATGGCGAGCCCCGACGCCGTACCGGAACTGGCTGGCGGGAGATCCGTCGCCGCGGAACTTGCGGCGGAGGTCCGGCTGGCGTCGATGGCGCTGCGGTGGGGGTTACGGCACCGCTGACGACGATCGGCTGGCGATCGAACCAAATTTCGTAATGGTAGACGCGCGATCGCGTCGTTGCCCCGTAGCGTGCGCTGACATCATTGACCGGCACCCGCTTGCCGAGAACGCGACCGAGGACATCGGCGAGCTTAGGAGCGAGTGCGCAGTCGGACGCGCGTTCGCAAACTAGGGCGGTCTTCGCGTACGTGCTAGCCGGCTCGCCCGGCGGCACGATCACTTGCGGTCGGCGGCCGGCCAGTTGCGTCTTCGCCAGCCCCTTGCGCAGAGCCGCCACGCCGGCCGCCTGTTCCGGCGCGCGATAATGGATGTACAAGCGCGGCGCCGGTGTCGGTGCGACAGCGGTCCCGGTGCTGCGGGGGGCAGGCTGTCTTAAGCGATCGCGCCACTCGCAATGAGGCAAGCGACAACGCTGCCGAGCAGCCATTGCAAGGCGCGATCAGCCGGCATGAATAATTTCAGCGTTGCCCTGCTCGCAAGGTTTCGGAGCTGCCGATCGTCATGCGCTAATCCGCAAGCGTGAACCGAGATACAGTAATGCTGCAAACCCGGTCCGATCGCCAAGAGAATTTGGCTTGAGGTTCAACCCATCAGAGCCAGCCTGATGGGTCGATAGCCTTCTTAAAACCACCGGCTCGCTCGACCCACCGATTCCAGCCGTGCAAGATGAATGAATGTCCGAAAGTCGGAAGCTAGGAATGTACTGCGAGTCTGGGATTGGGTCGTCAGCCCTCTTCAGCTATGCCATCTGCGCGAAGAAGACCCACTGTCCGCC
>DASVUT010000299.1:0-4465 GCA_036386955.1 Sphingomonas sp.
GAAGTCGAAGCGGCGTCTCGAAGGACGTAACATGGTCCTTCGAGACGGGCCTTCGCCAGGCTCAGTCCCTCCTCAGGATGAGCGGTAATTTCCAATCGCACACTTGGTTTAGGACCCAATATTCATGAACCTCCCTCCCCCCAAGAAGGTCGTGCTCGCTTATTCGGGCGGGCTCGACACTTCGATCATCCTCAAATGGCTGCAGACCGAATATCGCGCGGAGGTGGTGACCTTCACCGCGGATCTGGGCCAGGGCGAGGAGTTGGAGCCCGCGCGCGCCAAGGCCGAGATGATGGGGGTGCGGCCCGATCATATCTTCATCGACGACCTGCGCGAAGAGTTCGTGCGCGATTACGTGTTCCCGACGATCCGCGCCAATGCGCTATACGAGGGGCTGTATCTGCTCGGCACCTCCATCGCGCGGCCGCTGATCGCCAAGCGGCAGATCGAGATCGCGCGCGCGGTGGGTGCCGACGCGGTGGCGCACGGGGCGACGGGCAAGGGCAACGACCAGGTCCGCTTCGAGCTCGGTTATTATGCGCTCGCCCCCGATATCAAGGTCATTGCGCCCTGGCGCGAATGGGACCTGACCAGCCGCACCCGGCTGATCGAGTTCGCCGAACAGCATCAGATCCCGGTCGCCAAGGACAAGCGCGGCGAAGCGCCGTTTTCGACCGACGCAAACCTTCTCCACACCTCGTCCGAGGGAAAGGTGCTGGAGGACCCGTGGGACGAGGTGCCGGATTACGTGTTCAGCCGCACGCTGAACCCCGAGGACGCGCCCGACACGCCCGAAGTCATCACGGTCGATTTCGAGCGCGGCGACGGCGTGGCGGTGAACGGCGAGGGACTGAGTCCCGCGGCGCTGCTGGCACGGCTCAACGATCTGGGGCGGGCGCATGGCATCGGCCGGCTTGACTTGGTCGAGAACCGTTTCGTGGGCATGAAGAGCCGCGGCATGTATGAAACGCCCGGCGGCACGATCCTCCACGCCGCGCACCGCGCGATCGAGCAACTGACGCTCGATCGTGGGGCCGCGCATCTGAAGGACGAGCTGATGCCGCACTATGCCGAGCTGATCTATAACGGGTTCTGGTTCAGTCCCGAACGCGAGATGCTGCAGGCCGCGATTGACCATAGCCAGGCCAAGGTCACCGGCACCGTGCGGTTGAAGCTGTACAAGGGCGGCGTCTACGTCACCGGCCGCAAGTCGCCGCATTCGCTGTATTCGGAAAAGGTCGTGACGTTCGAGGACGATCAGGGCGCGTACGACCAGCGCGATGCGGCCGGTTTCATCAAGCTCAACGCGCTCAGGCTGCGGCTGCTGGGGCGGCGCGACCGCTAGGCGGTGAGTTGTTAACCATGGCGCGGTGAGAAGCGCGCATGGTTCGCCCGTTCGCCCGAGACCTGATGCTGAGCATAGCGCTTGCGCTGGTGCTCGGCGCGGTGTGGACGGTGCGCGATTGGGCGCAGCTGTCGGTGCTCAGCCTGCCCGATACCGACGACAGCATGCGGCTGGTCCAGGTGCGCGACTGGATCGGCGGACAGGCCTGGCGCGACCTGACGCAGCACCGGCTGGGGGCAGGGGCCGATGGCGGCCTGCCGATGCACTGGACGCGGTTGGGGGATCTGGGGCCGGCGGCGCTGATCGTGGCGCTGACCCCATTGATCGGAACGCACGCGGCGGAGACCGCAGCGATCGTCGCGTGGCCGATCCTGCTGTTCGCGGTGGCGCTGGTGCTGGTCGGCCGGATCGCGCGTGCCGTCGATCCGGCGCTTGCGGCGACCGCGACCGTCGTAGCTGCGCTGGCCTATCCCGCGAGCACGGTGTTCCTGCCCGGGCGGATCGACCATCATGGGCTTCTACTGGTGCTGCTGCTGGGCGCGGTCCTCGCGACTCTGGGGCGGGCGAGCCTGACCCGTGGCATCGTGTTCGGGGCGGCGGCGGCGGCGAGCCTGGTGGTCGGGCTGGAGACGATGCCGTTCCTTGCGGTCTTGGGCGCGGCGATGATCGCGAGGTGGGCCTTGCGCCCTTCCGACGCGGCACCGCACCGCGTGCGCTTGATCGGCGTCGGGATCGGGGCCCTGGGTGGTCTGATCGTCGCGTTGGGCTTTGCGCCCGCGGCGTTCGCCTATCCGGCCTGTGACGGATTCACGGCCCAGGCCTGGCGCGCGGCGATGATCCTGGCGTGCGTGCCCCTGGTGCTCCCCTTGATGCCGGTGGGGACCGCCGGGCAGCGGCTCGGCTGCGCGGTGGCGCTCGGGGCTATAGCGGTCGCGCTGGCGTTGATCGCGTCGCCAGCGTGCCTCAGCCCATACGGAGCGGTCGATGCACGGTTGAAGGCGGCGTGGCTGGTCCATGTCAGCGAGGCGCAGCCCTTGTTCGGCGCGCCCGTGGCGGCGGGGATTGGCTATGCCGGCGTGCTGGTCGTGGGGCTGGGCGCGACGGCGTGGCAAGCGTGGCGAACGCGAGATTTCGCGTGGATTACGATCACCGTATTGCTGTCGGCGAGCCTTGTCGTGGCATGCGTGCAGTTGCGCGGTGCCTATGCGGGCGCGCTGCTCGCCGCGCCGGGGATCGCGGCGATGATCGCGGCGGCGCGCGTGCGGGGAACACTCGCGCTAGCGGGGGCGTGGATCGGTGGCGCCGGAATCGTCTATCCAGCGGTCGCCTCCCGGCTGTTTCCTGCCGAGGCCGGGCCGCCAGCCGGAACCTGCCTGACGCCGCGATTGCTGGACGTGCTCGCCGCATTGCCGGTCGCCGAGGTGCTGGCACCGATCGATGACGGGCCGTCGCTGTTGCTGCACACGCGCCACCGCGTGCTCGCCGCACCCTATCACCGCAACGCTTCGGGCAATCTGCGCGCCATTGCGCTTTATGCCGGCCGGGCCGCGAAGCCCCCGCCTTACGGGCTGTCCTGCCCCGTTGTCGGCAACGCTCTTCCGGTGGAATCCCATCCGATCGCGCGTGACGGGGACGCGATGCTGTGGGCCTTGTCGGTCGCGCCTCGCGCCCGCTAAGGCGAGGGCATGCAGGGGAAACAACCGCATTGGTGGCAGACGCGCGGCTTCGTCGTGGCGATGGCCGTTTGGGCGGCCATCCCGCTGCTATGGCCCGACATTCCGCCGCTCGTCGACCTGCCCGGTCATATGGGGCGGTACCGCGTCCAATTAGACGGGGGCGCGCATCCGTGGCTGTCTGAGTGGTTCGATTTCCGCTGGTCGCTGATCGGCAATTTGGGCATCGATCTGCTCATCATTCCCCTGGCCCCGCTGTTCGGGCTGGAACTGGCGGTCAAGCTGATCGTGATCGCGATCCCCGTGCTGACGGTCACCGGCCTGTTGTGGATCGCGCGCGAGGTGCATGGCGAGATCCCGGCCACCGCGCTGTTCGCGCTGCCGCTGGCCTATAGCTATCCATTTCAGTTCGGTTTCGTGAACTTCGCGCTGTCGATCGCGCTCGCGCTCAACCTGTTCGCTTTGTGGCTGCGGCTGGCGCGGCTCGGGCGGCTGCGGCTGCGCGCGGCGATTTTCCTGCCGGCATCGTGTCTGTTGTGGCTGTGCCATACTTTTGGCTGGGGCGTGCTCGGCGTGCTCGCCTTTTCGGCCGAGATGATCCGGCAGCACGACCGCATGACCGATCGAGGTGTGCGCCACTGGCTGCGCGCGTGGACGCGGGCGGGGCTCGGCTGCCTTCCCCTCGCGCTGCCGTTCCTGCTGATGATCGCATGGCGATCGGGCGACCATGTGACGGGGCAGACGATCGACTGGTTCAACTGGCGCGCCAAGGTGAGCTGGTTCACGATGGTGCTGCGCGACCGGTGGATGACGTTCGACCTCATATCCACCACCGTTCTGCTGCTGATCCTGTTGAAGGGCTTGCGTGACGAGCGGATCGAATATTCGCGCAATCTGGCGATGTCGGCGCTGTTCCTGTTGTTCGTGTTCGTCATGCTGCCGCGGATCGTGTTCGGATCGGCCTATGCCGATATGCGGCTGGCCCCGTTCGTGCTGGCGATCGCGCTGATCGCGCTCAGGGCCAAGCGCGGGCTGTCGATGCGCGGCGCGACGACGCTTGCCGCGGTAGGCCTCGCCTTCTTCGGCGCACGCATCGCGGCGCAGACGGTCAGCTACTGGCTGTACGACCGCGATTACGACCAGACACTGGCCGTGACCGATGTGCTGCCCGAAGGTGCGCGGATCGTGACGTTCATTGGGCGGCACTGTCCCGATCACTGGGCCTATTCGCGGCTGGAACATATCCCCGCGCTGCTGTTGGAGCGCAAATTCGCCTATACGAACGACCAATGGTCCATGGCGGGCGCGCAGCTGCTGACGGCGCGCTACGCCGCGGCGGGCAGGTTCGCGCATGACCCGTCGCAGATGGTGACCGACCGGCGCTGTCGCGGGCAATTCTGGCGGACGATCGATGCGGCGCTGACCCGCTTCCCGCGCGCTGCGTTCG
>DASVUT010000300.1:0-4043 GCA_036386955.1 Sphingomonas sp.
CCGAGATCGAGCTGACCGCCGGTTATGTCCGCGCGACCGCTCCGGGCGGAAGGCTGACCGGCGGGCGCATCAACTTCCCCGTCGTGTCGGTCGGCGCGACCGAGAATGCGCTGATGGCGGCGGTGCTCGCCAGCGGCACGACGGTCATCCAGAATGCGGCGCGCGAGCCCGAGATCGTCGATCTGTGCCGGTGCCTGGTCGCGATGGGCGCGCGAATCAGTGGGATCGGAACCTCGACGATCGAGATCGAGGGCGTCGACCGGCTGCACGGCGCGACCTATGCGGTGATGCCCGACCGGATCGAGGCGGGTAGCTATGCCTGCGCGGCGGCGATCACCGGGGGCGAGCTGGAACTCCGCCACGTGTCGGTCGACGACATGGGCGCGACCTTCACCGCCTTGGTCGAGGCTGGTGTGACCGTGGAGCCGACCGCGGGCGGCGTTCGCGTCGCCGCCGATGGGCCGCTGAAGCCCCTCACGCTGTCAACCGCGCCCTATCCGGGGTTCGCCACCGACATGCAGGCGCAGTTCATGGCCATGCTGTGCCGCGCCGACGGGGTCAGCACGCTGACCGAGACGATCTTCGAGAATCGTTACATGCACGTACCCGAACTCGCGCGGATGGGTGCCGACATCAGCGTCAGCGGCCGCACGGCGATCGTGCGGGGCGTGCCGCGGATGACCGGCGCGCCCGTCATGGCGACCGATCTGCGCGCGTCGATGAGCCTGATTCTTGCCGGGCTCGCCGCCGACGGGGAGACATCGGTGTCGCGCGTGTATCATCTGGACCGCGGATATGAGCGGCTCGAAGAGAAACTGTCGGCGGTCGGCGCCGATATCGAACGGGTGAGTGACGGCTGAGGGGGGCCGCCTTAGGCAATCCGGTCGGGGACCTCGGCCGCGTCGCCTTCGATCGTCGCGGGCGGAGCCATGGCCTCCCAGGGGAAGATGTACCAGTCCTTCGTCACCGTGCGATCGATCGTGCGGGCGCGGTAATCGACGCGTTCGCGGCTGACGGCATTGTCGATCAGCGCGGCGAAGCGGATCGTGCCGGTCTTGGCACCGGCGCGGTCGAGCGCCGTGCGGAGCAGCCCCGTGGTGCGGCCCGAATCGTTGATGTCGTCGACGAACAGCAACCGCTCGCCTTCGCGTGTCCGCTGCGCCAGGCGGACGAGCACGTCGTCGGCGAAATCCTTGACCCCGGCCGACAGGTCGCAGCTGAGCGTCGGCAGCCCGGTCGCGTGGCTGAGATAGACCGCCGGCACCAGACCACCCCGCCCGACCCCGATCAGGTAGCTCGGCCGCCAAGGATCGGCGGCGATCGCAGTCGCCAGCGTGGACACATCGGCGACGAAGGCGTCGTGCGCGATGGGGGTGAAGACGGGCATCAGGCCGCCGCCACATAGGCGTCAATCCGCGCCAGATGCGCCGCGACCTGATCGTCGGGCAGGAACGAGCCCAGGAAGCTGTTGCGTGCCAGCCGCACCAGATCATCGCGTGACAGGTTCCGCGCGTGTGCCACGGCGGCGTAGTTGTCGGCGATGTAGCCGCCGAAATAGGCGGGATCGTCCGAATTGACCGTCGCGTGCAGCCCTTCGCGTAGCATGCGGTCGATCGGATGATCGGCCATGTCGGTGACGACACGCAGCTTCAGGTTGGAAAGCGGGCACACGGTCAGCGTCATGCCGCTGCGCGCGAGCCGCGCGGTGAGGGCAGGGTCCTCCAGGCTGCGATTGCCATGATCTAGCCGGTCGACACCCAGCATCTCGAGCGCCTGGATGACGTAGGCGGGCGGACCTTCCTCCCCGGCATGGGCGCAGAGCAGGAAGCCCCGCGCCCGCGCTTCGGCGAAGACGCGCGAGAACTTTTCGGGTGGGTGGCCGACCTCCGACGAATCGAGCCCGACGGCGGCAATCTGGTCCCGCCAGGGCGTCGCCTGCTCCAGCGTGGCGAAGGCGTCCTCCTCGGACAGGTGGCGCAGGAACGAACAGATCAGCGCCGACGTGATCCCGTGCTTCGCCTCCGCCTCGGCCATGGCCGACAGCAAGCCTCTGATCACCGTGTCGAACGCGATGCCGCGCGCGGTGTGGGTCTGCGGATCGAACATGATCTCGGCGTGGACGACACCGTCCTGTGCTACGCGGTCGAAATAGGCGGTGGCGAGGTCTCGAAAGTCTTGCTCGGTCCGCAGCACGTCCGCGCCGCGATAATAGATGTCGAGGAAATCCTGAAGATTGCCGAAGTCATAGGCGGCGCGGACCTCTTCGACGCTGGCGAACGGGATCGCGACGCCGTTGCGGCGGGCGAGTTCGACCATCAGTTCGGGCTCGAGGCTGCCCTCGATGTGGAGGTGGAGCTCGGCCTTGGGCAGGCCGGCGATGAAGGTGTCGAGATCGGACATGGGCGGCACCATTGCCGCGCCGTGCCCGGGCGACAAGCTTTTCTGCGCGCGGGGCAAAGCGAGCCTGAGGTGCAGCGGCGTTCGGCTGGTGTAGGATGACTGCCAAAGGAGCAGGCATGGCAACGATGGTGGCGAACAGGCTGACGGTGGAACCATGTGGCCCGGTGCTGGGTGCCGAGGTCGCGGGCGTGCGGATCGGCGATGTCGTGGACGGTGAGACGGCGGCGACGCTGCGGGCCTTGCTGGACCAGTATAAGGTGCTGTTCCTGCGCGACCTGGACCTCAGCCACGCGCAGCACCTGGCGCTGGGACGGGTGTTCGGCCCCTTGGAGGGGCATCCGGTGATCGCCCATGTGCCTGGCTATCCCGAAATCCTCGACATCCGCGGGTCGGAAGGACGGGTGAGCGATGCGGACGAGGATCGGCGATTCCGGGCCACGGACAAATGGCACAGCGACGTGACCTTTCGTGAGGCCCCGAGCTTTGGCGCGGTGCTGCGCGCGCGCGAACTGCCCGCGATCGGCGGCGACACATTGTGGGTCGATGCGGCGGCGGCGTATGAGGGGCTGTCCGACGACGTCAAGGCGCGGATCGAGGGGATGACCGCGACGCACGACCTGTTGTTCGACTTCGGTGACCGGATCGCGCCCGATCGGCGCGCGGCCATGGCGGCCGAGTTCCCGCCCCAGCATCATCCGGTCGTGCGCACGCATCCAACGACGCGGGCGAAGATCCTGTTCGTCAACGCGAGCTTCACCAGCCGGATCGACGGGCTGGACGAGGCGAAGGGTGCCGCGCTGCTCGCGCACCTGCTGGATCAATTCAAGGTGCCCGAATATCAGGTCCGCTTCCGCTGGACGCCCAACGCGGTGGCGATCTGGGACAATCGGTCGACGCAGCATTATCCGGTGGCGGATTACTGGCCCGCGAAGCGGCGGATGGAGCGGGTGACGATCGCGGGGGAGCGGCCCTTCTAGAAGGGGCGTCGTGGCGAAGCCACGCCGTCGGTCGATGGCTGCGCCTCGCCGGCCGGGCTACGGTTTAGGCGCTTTTGGCGCCTAAACCAGTGCCAGCGCCTGCTCAAAATCCGCGATCAGATCATCCGCATCCTCCACCCCGATCGAAATGCGCACCAGATTGTCCGTGATCCCGAGCGCCGCCTTGCGCGCGTCGGGCACCGACAGATGCGTCATCGCCGCTGGGTGCGAGGCGAGGGTTTCGGTGCCGCCGAGCGATACGGCGAGCTTGGCGATCTTGAGCGCGTCGAGGAAGCGGAACGCCTCCGCCTCGCCGCCGCGGATGAACAGCGAGAAGGTCGATCCGGCACCGGTGCAGTGCCGGTCGTAGATGTCCTTCTGCCGCGCGTCCTCGATGAAGCCCAGATAGCCCATGCCGGCGACCTTGGGATGTTCGCGCAGCCAGGCGCAGACCTTGGCCGCGTTCTCGCCGGCGCGGCTCATCCGCAGCTCGAGCGTTTCGAGCGAGCGGAGCAGCATCCAGGCAGTGTTGGGGTCGCAGATCGTGCCGATGGTGTTGCGCATCGATCGGATGATGTTGATCTGCGCCTTGTTGCCCAGCACGCCGCCCGCGACGAGATCGGAATGGCCGCCCGCGTACTTGGTCAGCGAATAGACGACGATGTC
>DASVUT010000301.1:0-4359 GCA_036386955.1 Sphingomonas sp.
AACATCACGTCAACACCTATGGACGGATGATCGGCATCATGAAGTGGGGCGGACTGACGGTGGTGTTGGTCACCGCGATCGTCCTCTGGCTGATTTCCTGATTCCATGAAGATCGCCGTCCTCCGGGAAACCGCCGACGGCGAAGGCCGTGTCGCCGCCACGCCGGAAACGGTGAAGAAGTTCATGGGCCTGGGTGCGACCCTGGCGGTCGAATCGGGCGCGGGCGCTGGTGCCGCCATCACCGACGAAGCCTATGCGGCCGCGGGCGCGACGCTGGGCGACCGTGCGGCGACGCTCGCGGGCGCGGACATCGTGCTAGGCGTGCAGGGCCCCGATCCGGCGTCGCTGACCGGCACGGCACCCGGCGCATGGATCGCGGCGATCCTCAATCCGTTCGGCGAGCGTGCGCGCGTCGACGCGTATGCGGCGGCCGGGGTCGAGGCTTTGGCGATGGAGTTCATGCCGCGCATCACCCGCGCGCAGAGCATGGACGTGCTGTCGTCGCAATCGAATCTCTCCGGGTACAAGGCCGTGCTCGACGCCGCGGCCGAATATGGCCGTGCATTCCCGATGATGATGACCGCGGCGGGCACGGTGTCGGCGGCCAAGGTCTTCGTGATGGGCGTCGGCGTCGCCGGGCTTCAGGCGATCGCCACCGCCCGGCGGCTGGGCGCGCAGGTGTCCGCCACCGACGTGCGATCGGCGACGCGCGAACAGATCATGTCGCTGGGGGCCAAGCCGATCTTCGTCGAGGGCGTGGCGGGGATCGAGGGCGAAGGGGCGGGCGGCTATGCCGGCGAAACCAGCCCCGAATATCAGGCCGCGCAGGCCGAACTGGTTTCCGCGCACATCGCCAAGCAGGACATCGTCATCACCACCGCGCTGATCCCCGGCCGGCCTGCACCCCGGCTCGTCACCGACGCGCAGGTCGCGACGATGCGCCAAGGCTCGGTCATCGTCGATCTGGCGGTGGAACAGGGCGGCAATGTCGAAGGGGCGGTCGCGGGCCAAGTCGTCGAGCGCCACGGCGTGCGCATCGTCGGCCACCGCAACGTCGCCGGCCGCCTCGCCGCCGACGCATCGGCACTCTACGCCCGCAACCTGTTCAACTTCCTGAACGCCTTCTGGGACAAGGAAACCGGCCGCCCGGTCCTCGACGCCGAGATCGGCGACGCCGTGCGGCTGACCCGGGGCGGTGCCGTGGTGAATCAGAGGCTGCTGTCATGACCAATCCTCCCCTGCAAGGGGAGGAGGCAGCGCGTAGCGCTGACGGAGGGGTGTCGCGCCATCCAGAGGGGGACACCCCTCCGTCTGGCTACGCCAGCCACCTCCCCTTACAGGGGAGGATTTAGCAGGTGTTGCAAGGCACGGGCGATACGCTGCGGCGATCGAAACGGTTGCGACGGGAGATGTCGCCCGCCGAGATCGCGCTATGGCTCGCGCTGCGTGGTCGACCAGAAGGTCTGAAATTCCGCAGGCAGCATCCGTCGGGACCGTTCACGGCCGACTTCTACTGCCACGAGGCGCGCCTGGTCGTCGAAGTCGACGGCACAGCGCATGATTATGGTGACCGCCCGGCCCGTGACGCGTCGCGCGACCGTTGGTTCGAAGCGCGTGGCATCGCCGTTAAGCGTGTCACCGCGCACGACGTGCTGAAGGATTGCGACGCTGTCGTTCGAGGCGTCACCGCTTTGGCAAACCGGCGCTCCGCGCCGTTGCTCGATTGAGAGGACAAACGATGGGCATTTTCAGCAGTCACGAAATCGAACCGAACGAGATCGCGGAGACCTATGGCTCCATCCTCTTGCCCGCCGAACAGGTGCTCGCCGCCTTTCGGTCGGTGCGCGATACCGCGTTTCTGACCGACCTGCGCTTCGTACTGGTCGATGTGCAGGGGTTCACGGGCTCCAAGGTGTCGGTGCAGAGCGTGCCGTACCGCTCGATCGTGCGCTTCGCGGTCGAAAGCGCGGGGACGTTCGACCTCGACAGCGATCTCAACATCTGGGTGTCGGGCCTGCCGACGCCGATGACCGTCAAGATCAGCCGCGATGCCGATCCGCAGGCGATCCTGCGCCTGCTCGCCGAACAGGTCCTGGTGAAGCGTTGAAGGCGCTGTCCTACAGCGCCGGCGTCGTGCACAAGGCTTCGGACCGGCGCGCCGTTCAACGCCGGGGCAGGGCGCGAATACACGCCGACCACGCAAAGTTCGACAAGTTCGGGGGACACTGATGGACTTCATCGCGATTCTGTCGCTGTTCGTGCTGGCGTGTTTCGTCGGTTATTTCGTCGTCTGGTCGGTGACGCCGGCGCTGCACACGCCGTTGATGGCGGTGACCAACGCGATCTCCAGCGTCATCATCGTCGGGGCGCTGATTGCCGCCGCCGCCGTGACGATCGGGGCGGGGGGCACGGTATCGAAGTGGCTGGGGCTGCTCGCGGTCGTGCTTGCCTCGATCAACATCTTCGGCGGGTTCGCGGTCACCGCGCGCATGCTGGCGATGTACAAGAAGAAGGAGCGGCCACAGGTGGCCGTCAAGGAGTGAGTTCGTCACCCCGGACTTGATCCGGGGTCCCGCTTCTTCGGTCGCGGGAATGGCAGCGGGACCCCGGCTCAAGGCCGGGGTGACGAAAAGGGGTAGATAGTGGAAGCAGGCGCGATCAATCCATGGCCGGCACTGGCGTATCTGGTGGCCGGCGTCTGCTTCATCCTCAGCTTGCGCGGGCTGTCGAGCCCGGCGTCGAGCCAGCGCGGCAACCGTTTCGGCATGATCGGCATGGCGATTGCGATCGTGACGACGCTGGTGACACATGTGCCCATGGGCGGGTTGAGCGGCTCCCATGCGCCAGCCATTGGTGTCGACGGCGGTTTCGTGGACATTGCGACCTTCGCGCAGATCCTCGCCGCCATCGGCATCGGCGCGGTCATCGGCCTCGTCACCGCCAAGCGCATCGCGATGACCGCAATGCCGCAGCTCGTCGCCGCCTTCCACTCGCTCGTCGGGCTCGCCGCGGTGCTGGTCGGCATCGCAGCCTATCTCAACCCGCTGGCGTTCGGCATCGCCAACACGGTCGTGCCCATGATCGGGCAGCCCTTCGCCGTCATCAACCCTGCCAGCAAGGTCGAGATGGGGCTTGGCGTCGCGATCGGCGCGATCACCTTCTCCGGCAGCGTCATCGCGTTTCTCAAGTTGAACGGGAATATGGGCGGCAAGCCGATCCTGCTTCCAGGTCGACACTTCATCAACTTGACCGTTCTTGCCGCTATCCTGATCCTTGTCGCGCAGTTCGCGCACACGCAAGACACCTGGCCGTTCTGGGTGCTGACGGCGCTCGCCTTCGTCATCGGCTTCCTGCTCATCGTGCCCATCGGCGGCGCGGACATGCCGGTCGTGGTCTCGATGCTCAACAGCTATTCGGGCTGGGCGGCGGCGGCGATGGGGTTCACGCTCCACAATTCGGCGATGATCATCACCGGCGCGCTCGTGGGTTCGTCGGGCGCGATCCTCAGCTACATCATGTGCCGCGCGATGAACCGCAGCTTCATCAGCGTCATCGCCGGCGGCTTCGGTGCGGTCGCCGACACCAGCGGCGGCGGCACCGCGATCGACCGCCCGTGGAAGCGCGGTTCGGCCGAGGACGCCGCCTTCCTGATGACGCAGGCCGAACAGGTCGTGATCGTCCCCGGCTACGGCATGGCCGTGGCGCAGGCGCAGCACGTGCTGCGCGAAATGGGCGACAAGTTGAAGGCGCACGGCGTCCGCGTGAAATACGCCATCCATCCGGTCGCGGGTCGGATGCCCGGCCACATGAACGTGCTGCTCGCCGAATCGAACGTGCCCTATGACGAGGTGTTCGAACTGGAGGACATCAATAGCGACTTCGCGCAGACCGATGTCGCCTTCGTCATCGGCGCCAATGACGTGACCAATCCGGCGGCCAAGACCGACAAGTCGTCGCCCATATACGGCATGCCCGTGCTCGACGTGGAAAAGGCCAAGACCGTGCTGTTCATCAAACGGTCGATGGGGGGTGTCGGCTATGCTGGCGTCGATAACGAGCTCTTCTACCGCGACAACACGATGATGCTGCTCGCTGATGCCAAGAAGATGGTCGAGGAGATCGTGAAGGCGATCGAGTGACGCACTGGGGAACGCCCGCCGCGGTGGCGGGCCGTCCGGTGGTGGTGATCGCGAACCCGGCGGCGGCGATCGGCGCGCGCGAGGCGATCGGGCTGGCCGGCGGGCAGGTTGCCGCCGCGTTCGACTGGACACGATCGGCCGCGCTCGACGATGTCGCGTTCGGTGCAGTGGTCCTCCTCGAGGCGCAAGGGATCGCCCCCGATCTGCTAACCGACCGTCT
>DASVUT010000302.1:0-6346 GCA_036386955.1 Sphingomonas sp.
CCTGACCTTCGCGATGTTGGCGGAGGGAACCACGGTGGCGGGGGTGCTGACGCAGAGCCGTTGCCCCTCGCCCGAGGTCGAATGGTGCCGGCGTACGTTGGTGATGGGAACCGCGCGGGCGCTGGTGGTGAATGCGGGCAACTCGAACGCGTTCACGGGCCAGCGTGGGCGCACGGCGGTGGAGGCGATCGCGGCGCGCGTGGCGGGGCATCTCGCCTGCCGGCCGTCGGACGTGTTCGTCGCCTCCACGGGCGTGATCGGCGTGCCGCTGCCGACCGATAAGGCCGAGGCCGGGCTGGACTTGGCCTTTCGCGCGACCCCGTGCGGATGGCGCGAGGCAGCCGAGACGATCGGCACCACCGACACCTTCGCCAAGGGCGCGGTGGCGACCGCGATCGTCGATGGGCGTACGGTGACGCTCGTCGGGATCATCAAGGGGTCGGGGATGATCGCGCCCGACATGGCGACGATGCTGGGCTTTATCTTTACCGATGCGGACGTCGAGGCCGGATTCTTGCAGCGCGCGCTGGAGGCCGCGAACGCCCCAAGCTTCTCGTGCATCACGGTCGATGGCGACACGTCGACCAGCGACACGGTGCTGGCCTTTGCGACCGGCGCGGCGGGGAACGCGCGGCTGGTCGAAGATGACAGCGCGGGCGCGGATGCGTTCCGGGCGGCGCTGGCCGATCTATGCCATCAACTGGCGATGCTGGTGGTCCGCGACGGCGAAGGGGCCAGCAAGTTGATCGCGGTGCGCGTCGACGGCGCGGAGAGCGACCGGTCGGCACACCGGATCGCGATAAGCATCGCCAACTCGCCGCTGGTGAAGACCGCTATCGCGGGCGGAGATGCGAACTGGGGCCGGGTGGTCATGGCGGTCGGCAAGGCCGGGGAACCCGCCGAACGCGACCGCCTGTCGATCCGCTTTGGCGACACGCAGGTCGCGCGCGAGGGGATGGCCGTCGAGGGCTATGACGAGGCCCCCGTGGCCGCGCACCTACAGGGGCAGGAGGTGGAGATCGGCGTCGATCTGGGCCTGGGCGAAGGGTCGGCCGCCGTGTGGACGTGCGACCTGACCCATGGCTATATCTCGATCAACGCCGATTATCGCAGCTGAAGGGCAGCGCCCCAATCAACCTAGACGCGCGTCAGAGCGACCCTTCCAGCCACGCCTTGATCCGGCCCTTGGGCTCGGCACCGACCTTGGTCGCGGCGGGGGCGCCGGCCTTGAACAGGATCATGGTCGGGATGCCGCGAACGCCGTAGCGGCCCGGGGCGTCGGGATTTTCGTCGATGTTGAGCTTGGCGATCGTGACCTGCTCGCCCAGTTCCTCGCTGATCTCCTCCAACGACGGACCGATCATCTTGCAGGGTCCGCACCATTCGGCCCAGAAATCGACCAGCACCGGCTTGTCCGAGCTCAAAACGTCCAGATCGAAGCTCGCATCGGTGATCGTCTTGGTGGCCATGGTGATTCTCCGTTGTACGCCGATGCATCTAGGCACCCGCCCTGCCCCGCTCAACCGCCGAGCCCCTAGCTTTGCTCCCCAGGCGGCAAGCCGGGCTTGTGCGCGGCCAGAAGATCGGAGGTCAGCGCGAACACCGTGGGTCCGGCGGTATAGACAAGCGTCGCCTCCACCGCCCGATCCGGGAAGATCGCGCGCAGCGCGGCGACATAGGCGGCCATCTGGCGCAGGTGATAAGCCGGGATCGCGCCGGCATCGGCGGGCGGCGAGCGCGTCGTCTTGAAGTCGGCGACGAGGACGCGAGTGGGCTCGACCAGAAGGCGGTCGACGGTACCCGACACCACGACCCCGCCCTCGATCACGGCGGCGACGGGTGCCTCGGCGAGCGCGTCGCGGCCGAACAGCGGTGCCAGCGCGGGTTGGTCCAGCACCGCGATGACGCTGGCGACGATGGCCGCGCGGGCGGTTGCATCGCCGACGCCGCCGCTTGTGGCGAGCCAGCGGTTCCCCGCGGCCACGCGGTCGGCGGGTGCGATGGCAGGCAGGCGTTCGAACAGCGCGTGGATCAGCCTTCCGCGCTCGGCCGCGGCACGCATCGCGGCGGATGGCGGCGGGTCCGCGACCGAATCGTCACCCAGCATCGATGGCGCGAGCGGGCGCGGCGGGCGCGCCTCTTCCGGCGGCATCACGCGTGCCCAGGCGGGCAGCGGTTCGACCGGTGTCGCGACGCGTCCCCCGCCCCCGCGCGGCCGTGAGGGCGTCGCGGGCCCGCTGCCGGTGAACCGGCGCTCGCCCTCGGTCGGGACGCCCAGCGTGTCCATGGCTCTTGCAGCGGCGGCATACCAGCTTGCCTCGGGCGGCACGCCCTTGGCCTTGGGGCCGAGCGCGCCGGCGATCACCAGCCGTTCCTCCGCGCGGGTCGCGGCCACGTAGAAGAGCCGCCAATGCTCCTCGCGCTCGCGCTGTTCGGTGGCTTCGATCAAGTTCGTCAGCGGGCCGCCGCGCTCGTCGGACTTCGGGCGGATGATCGGCAGCGCGGCCGTCATGTCCTCAGGTGTCCAGCGCAGGATGGAGCGGGGCGAGCTGGCGGGATCGATCGTCGCGTCGGCCAGGATCACGAGCGGCGCCTGCAAGCCTTTCGCCCCGTGCGCGGTCATCACCCGCACCGCATCGAGCGGCGCGGACGGGTCGCGGACAATGTCGACATCACCGCGATCGAACCAGTCGAGGAACCGTTGCAGCGACGGTGTGGTCGTTTGCTCGAAGGCGAGCGCGGCGGCCAGCAGTTCCTCGATGGGGTCGCGCGCCTCCGCTCCCAGCCGGCGCAGCAGCTTGCGCCGCCCCTCCAGCGGGCCCGACAGCAGTTCCTCCAGAAACTGGTACGGGGTCGTGAAGTCGGCGCGCGCGAGCATCGCCGACAGAGGCGCGATCCGTTCCGCCGGCTGGGTGTGACGAAGATGCGCCCATAAGGCCCCGCGCGGGCGCCATGCCGCCGCCATCAGTTCGTCCTGCGTCCACCCGATCAATGGCGAGACGAGCAAGGATGCGAGCGACAGGTCGTCGCCGGGTTGCAGCACGAAGCGGATACAGGCGAGCAGATCCTGTACCGCCAGCGGCGCGTTCAGCCGGAGCCGATCGACACCCGCGACCGGTACGCCTTCGGCATAAAGCCGTGCGACGAGCAGCGAAGCGAGGTCGCCGCGACGCTTGACGAGGATCATCACGTCTTCCGGGCGCAAAGGCCGCCCACGGACCTGCGTGCCGTCGGCGAGCCAGCCCTTCACCGCGCGCGCGACATCGACCGCGACCTTGCGGACCGCGTCGTCGATCCAGGACTCCTCGTCCTCGTCGCTGCCGCCAATGACGGCCGGCGGCCACAGGATGACTTCCCCCGGGCCGGGCACTTCGCTGGCATGCGCTTCGCTCAGGGCGACGCCTAGCCCCGGCTCACCCGTCTGGGCGATGGCGGCATCGACGAACTGGAGAATGGGAGCGGTCGACCGGTAGGAATGGACCAGCGACAACTGTTCGAGCGGCAGCCCGCGCTCGTGCTCAGGCCAGTCTTCCTCGCCCAATGCGGCGGACGCCTTGCCGCTGAAATGCTTTTCGGCGGCCTGGAAGAACAAAGGGTCGGTGCCCTGGAAGCCGAAGATCGCCTGTTTGTGATCGCCGACCGTGAACAGAGTGCGCGTGGATGGCGCGTGCACGCCGCGGCCGACGAAGAACTCGTCGGCCAGTGCGCGAACGATCCGCCACTGGTCGACGTTCGTGTCCTGCGCCTCGTCGATCAGGACATGTTCGGTTTCGCGGTCGAGCTTGAAGCGGACCCATTCGCCAATGCCCGGCTGATCGAGCAGCGCCACGGTGGCCGCGATCAGATCGTCGAAATCGACCGCCCCGGCATGGCGTTTCGCGGTGGCGTAAGCGCGCGCGTAATCGCGCCCGACCGTCAGTCCATCCGCGAGCAGATCGGCATAGGCGGCGCGCGTCACCATCGACCGTAGCGCCCCGCACGCGGTGTGCAGGTCGCGCGCGATGTCGGCGTAATCCCCATCCTGAGGTGCCTGTCCCTTGCCGAACGAGCGGCATTCGCCGTCGCCCCGCGCCCAGACGAGATGAAGGTCGGACAGGGTGCGTGCGCGTTCCTCGGCGTCCGCCGCGAGCCAGGCGGCGATCGTCTCCGCACGCGCGAGGCCGTTCTTGGTCCCCCAACGGCGGTTCATCAGCGCCAGTTCGGCGATCGACTCCTCGTCGAGTTCGGCACAGCCCTCCGCCAGCGCCTCGTCGATATCGCCCATCGGCAGGTCGAGTTGGCGCCGCAGCCAGGGCTCGATACCGACGGGGAGCGCGTCGAGCGCAGGGAGGGTGCGTGCGCAGGCGTGAAGGAAGGACTCCGCCCCGCCCTCACCCAGGCGCAGGCTGAGCCGCCCGATGGCGTCGATCGGGGCCGTTCGCCCTTCCCGCTCCGCGTCACTCAGCATGCCGGCCAGCGCCTCGCGCGCCAACCCCGCCTCTTCGCGCGCGTCAAGCGGACGGAAGCCCGGCACCAGGCCGGCCTCGATCGGAAAGGCCGCGAGCAACCCTTGGCAAAAGCCGTGGATCGTCTGAATCCGCAAACCGCCGCCGGCCGCGTCGAGCACGCGCGCGAAGAGCTTACGCGCATCCGCCTGTAGCGTCGGCGAAGACTTTTCGCCCAGTGCCGCAAGGTCGCGCGACAGATCGGGCGCGGGCATTCTGACCCAGGCGGCCAGGCGCGCGCTGATCCGCTGCGCCATTTCCGCCGCACCGGCTTTCGTGAAGGTCAGGCAAAGGATCGCAGATGGGTCGACGCCGCGCAGCAGCAGCCGGAACACGCGCGCGGCGAGCACCTGGGTCTTGCCGGTCCCCGCCGATGCCGACAGCCAGACATGCGCGTCCGGATTGCTCGCCGCGGCCTGATTACCCGCGAGCGGCGGGAGGGGCGACAGCCCGTCAATCACGGCCATACCATTCGTCGAGGCGCATCAGCTGGTCATATTCGGCATAAGGCGCATATTCGGGGTGGAGTTTGGCGGTGAAGGCTTCTGCCCCCGTCAGCCATCGTCCGGCCGCGTCGGTGAAGTTGCGTGCGGCGACGGCGGTGAATTCGTCGGTGGGGATGCGGTCGCGCTTGCCGGCTGCGTCGACGGGGCTCTCGACATAGCCGAACTGGTCGCGCTTCTTGCCCAGGGACCAATATTCGAACGCCTCGGCGCGGCCGGCGACCTCGGCGAACCCGCCATGCTCGGCGATCAAGCCGAGCAGTCCCAGTTGCTGGCTGAACCCTTCGCGAACCGCCGCGGCGGAGGGTGGCTTGCCGGTCTTGTAATCGACGATCACCAGCCCGCCTCCGCTCACGGCGTCGATGCGGTCGTACCGGCCCGACAGGGTGACGCCCGCGATCTCGGTGCTGCCCTTGCCTTCCGCGCTGACGACACGCCGGCCCTCGCCGGCCTGCTCGTCGACCTTGGCCGCGATCCAGTCGATCGCTTCGAGCAGGCGGGGTTGCCACAGCGCGCGCATCATCGGGTGGGTGCGGTCGTCGGCGAGCATCGCCTGGGCGCGCGCGCGCAAGGTGCCGGGCGTGCACCCATCCTCTTTCCACCATTGTTCGAGGATGTCGTGCACGGCGTTGCCGCGCCAGGCGGCGCTCGGATCGGCGTCGATCGGGTCGAGTGCGGACAGACGAAGGATGCGGCGCGCGTAGAAGGCGTAAGGGTCAGCCTTGAGCCGATCGACTTCAGTGACGGAGATGCTGGTCGGACGGTGATCCCGCGCCGGCACGGGTTCGGGCCGCGTCGTGGGGCGGTGTTCGCCGGGATCGTCCACCGCGAAGCTCCACGACTCGGTGGCGCGGTCGCGCGGGAAGCGATCACCGGCCATCGCCTGCAACCGCAGCCACAGCCGCGACGCGAGCGTCGGCCCCGAAGCGTCGCGCCTGGCGCGCGTCACCAGAACCTCGGGCGCACCGAGGCCTTGCGCGAAATCATGCGCGGCGATGCCGATGCGCCGCTCCAGTCCTGCCAGGCCCAGCGCGGACCGGATGCGCGGCGCAAGCCACGGGTCGGGTGCGGGCGTGCCAGGCCAGCTCCCTTCGTTCAGCCCACCCAGCACGAGCAGGTCGGCCGCCTGCAACCGCGCCTCGATCAGCCCGTGGATCGCGAGACGCGGGTGGCCGACGCCTTGCTGCCGCACGGTCACTTCGCTGAGCAGCGTGCGGAAGAACGCCGCCAGCGATGCGAGTTCGATCGCGGGCGGCCCGTGCGCGGCCTCCGCCTCCAGGTCGGCGAGGAAGCTGGCGGCGGCGCGCCCCGGTGCCGCCGCCCACAACACGTCGCCGCACAGCGCGTCGGCGGCTTCAC
>DASVUT010000303.1:0-6890 GCA_036386955.1 Sphingomonas sp.
CGGCGAGCGAGGCCAGGCCGCGCGCACCGCCCTCTACCTCTTCGACCGCGATGCGGGGGTACAGTTGCTACGGTCGGGGTGAGGGGGGCATAGCGTTCGTCATGCCGGACTTGATCCGGCATCCATGGGATACGCCACGTCCCCCCACCACGCCCGCAACCAAGCGCCCCACGACAAATCGCGTCCCGACGCCCCCACGACAGCGGACCACCCATGGATGCCGGATCAAGCCCGGCATGACGACACGTGGGAGGGCGTCGCCCGCCACGCCCACCTCAAACCCGACCCACAATCCCCAGCAGCCGGTAATACCCCTCCACCGACACCGCCGAAACGAACCGGCACCCGATCCGCCCACCCAGCGCCCAGCGCACCTCCGCCGGCACCAAGCCCAGTCCCGGCAACTCGACCTGCAACAGCTCGTCGTCGGCAAACGCGCCGTCGCACCGCGCCATCAGTCCCCCGGGCGACAGGTTGACGATCACCACCGAACAGGTCGCGCCATCGGCCTTCACCGCGCGCGTGCGGTGCATCACCTCGTCGCGCCGTTCGCTGCGCCCCTCCGCATCCAACCGTAACGCTACGCCACTCACCATGTCGCACTCCCCCCGCGCTAACATGGGTTTAGGCGACCGGTGTCAAAGGGAAGCCAAGGAGCAGGGTTAACGAACGGTTCGCCGACATCCGGCCCGACCGCAATCGATCAGCCCGCGACGAGCAGCCCGTGATGCTTCTTGCCCGCCGAAATGCGCGCCGGTGCCGCGACCGTGGTACTTTCGTCGGCGACCTTCTCGCCGTCGATTCGCGCGCCGCCTCCCGCGATCAACCGCCGCGCCTCGCCCTTGGACGCCGCGAAACCCAGGCCGATCAGCGCATCGACGATCCCGATCGGCCCCGCCGCGGTGAACGTCGGCAGCGAGGCACCGCCAATGCCCTGTTCGAAGGTTCGCCGGGCGGTCTCCGCCGCCTCGTCGGCCGCCGTCTGTCCGCGACACATGGCCGTCGCCAGCGTCGCGAGCACCTTCTTGGCCTCGTTGATCTCGGCCCCGCCCAGTTGCTCCAACCGCTCGATCTCCTCCAGCGGCAAGTCGGTGAACAGCCGCAGGAAACGGCCGACATCGCGGTCGTCGGTGTTGCGCCAGAACTGCCAATAATCGAAATGCGGCAGCTGGTCCTCGTGCAGCCACACCGCACCCGCCATCGTCTTGCCCATCTTGGCGCCGTCGGCGGTGGTGATCAGCGGTGTGGTGACGCCGAACACATGCACACCGTCCATCCGCCGCGCCAGCTCGACGCCGTTGACGATGTTGCCCCATTGGTCCGATCCGCCCATCTGCAACCGGCAACCCGCCCGCCGCGACAGTTCCAGGAAATCATAGGCCTGCAGGATCATGTAGTTGAATTCGAGGAAGCTCAGCGATTGTTCGCGGTCGAGCCGCAGCTTGACCGAATCGAAGCTGAGCATGCGATTGACCGAGAAATGCTGCCCGACCTCGCGCAGGAAGGGGATGTATTCGAGCGCGTCGAGCCATTCGGCATTGTCCAGCATCACCGCATCGGTCGGCCCGTCGCCAAAGGTCAGGAACCGTTCGAAAATGCGTCGGATCGAGGCAACATTGGCCGCGATCCCGTCTGTGCCGAGCAGCTTGCGCGCCTCGTCCTTGAAGCTGGGGTCGCCGATCTTGCCGGTGCCTCCGCCCATCAGCACGATCGGCTTGTGCCCGCATTGCTGCAACCGGCGCAGCAGCATGATCTGAACCAGGCTGCCGACGTGGAGCGAGGGCGCGGTGGGATCAAACCCGATATAGCCGGGCACGACCTCGCGCAGGGCGAGCGCGTCGAGCGCGGCGGCGTCGGTCATCTGGTGGACATAGCCGCGCGTCGTCAGCACACGGAGCAGGTCGGATTGGTGGCTCATGGGCGTGGCCTGTAGCATGGTCGATTAGCTTCGGGGCAATTGCGCCTGCGGGTCGACGGCGGTCCGGCCGCGCCGCAGCTCGAAATGCACCTGCGGACGGTCGGCAAATCCGGTCTCGCCGGACAGCGCGATGGGCTGGCCCCGCTTCACGCTCTGCCCGCGTTGCACCAACAGCCGCGACGCATGGCCATAGATGCTGGTCCATCCACCGCCATGTTTGATCATGACCAGCCCACCAAGCGCCGCGACCCCGTCGCCCGAATAAGCCACAACCCCATCCGCCGACGCCAGGATGGGCGTTGAGACCTTGGCCGCAATCTTGATCCCGTCGTTGCGTTCGCCGCTTCCGCCCGGCCCGAACCGCCGGATCACGCGGCCCTCGACCGGCCAAGCGAACCCACCCCCCGCCAACCGCGCGGGCGCGGTCACCACGGCGGAGGAGGGCAGGACGCGCGCGGGCGTGGAGCTCGGCCGCGACGGCACTTGGTTGCTCGCGAGCGCCGGCTCGCCGCCGGTCAGGATCGAATCGACGTCCAGCGTGAAGGCGGCGGCCCGGTCCGCGGCCCGCGTGTCGCGCGTCGCCGGCTCGCCGGGGATCACCACGCGCTGCCCCGCACGCAGGACATAGGGTTCCGCGAGCACATTGGCGGTGACGATGCGCGGCCAGGGAACGCCGTACGCGCGCGCGATGGCGATCCCGCTCTCGCCCGGTCGCACCAGGTGATAGCGCCCAGCCGGAATGCTCAACCGCTGACCCGCGCGGACCGGATAGGGTGCCTCGATGCCATTGGCGCGCGCGATCGCCTCCAACGAGGCTCCCGTCCGGTCGGCTACGCGCCGCAGCGTCTCGCCGGGCTGAACGAGATAGGTCGATGCCGCCACCTCACGCGCGTCCGCGCTGACAGGGCGAGCCTCCCACGCCGGTTTTGCCGCCGGCAAGCTGTCGACGCGTTCCTCCTGCCCCCCCCGCGTAACGATCTCCTGCTCCTCGCGCAGGGCAACCGCGCGAGGAGCAGCGGGAGCGGCCACCGCCGGCGCGCGCGGCGGTTCGCCGCCAGGGATGCATCCGCCAACGACACCGGCAAGTATTACCGTCCAACGCATGGTCACCCGCTCACTCATAGAGCAGAGCCAGACGATCCAGCGACTCACGCCGTGTCAGGTTCAGTTGCAGCGGCGTGACCGTCACATAGCCTTGCGCGACGGCCTCGAGGTCCGTGCCGGGCGCGGGCACGTGATCGCTCCGGCCCAGCGCAAGCCAATAATAATCGAACCCGCGCGGGTCCGTTCGCTTGTCCATCCGGACGCGCCCGTAATCGCGCACGCCCTGCGATACGACCCGCACGCCGCGCACGGCTTCCGGCTCGACCGCGGGAAAGTTGACGTTGATCAGCGTGTGCGGCGCGAATGGCTCTGTCAGCAAGGGGCGCAGCACGCGCTCCCCCCAGGCCTCGGCAGTGGCAAACGATACGTCTGCCCCAGGCGACGCCTTGGCATAGCATTGGCTGAGCGCGATCGAACGGATGCCAGCCAACGCGCCTTCCATCGCCGCCGACACCGTGCCCGAATAGTGTACGTCCTCGCCAAGATTCCCGCCCCGATTCACGCCCGACAGGATCAGGTCGGGCCGGGCGTCACGCATCAACTCGCCCAGCGCCATCATGACGGCATCGGTCGGCGTGCCCCCGACCGCCCAGCGGTGATCGTCGAAGCGGCGGACGCGCAGGGGGGAGGTCAGCGTCAGCGCGCGGCTGGCACCCGATTGTTCGCGGCTGGGCGCCACGATCCAGATATCGTCCGACAGGGACCGCGCGATCCGCTCCAGCACCGCCATACCGGCTGCATGAAAGCCGTCGTCGTTGGTAAGGAGAATGCGCATCAGCGGGGCTCCAGCCGCTCCGTTCCGCGCAGATAGGGCCGCAGCACCTCGGGCACGGCGACCCCGCCATCCTCCAGCTGGTAATTCTCGATAACCGCGACAAGCGTGCGTCCGACCGCGAGGCCGGAGCCGTTGAGCGTGTGGACGAACCGCGTCGCCTTCTCACCCTCGGGACGATAGCGCGCGTTCATGCGGCGCGCCTGGAAATCGGTACAGGTCGAGCAGCTCGAAATCTCGCGATAGCGCCCCTGACCGGGAAGCCACACTTCGAGGTCGTACGTGCGCGCCGCGGTGAACCCCATGTCACCGGTGCACAGCTTCATGCGGCGAAAGGGAAGTCCCAGCGCCGTCAGGAGGCCTTCCGCGCACGCCGTCATCCGCTCGTGCTCGTCGTCGGACGACTCGGGGGTGACGATCGACACCATCTCGACCTTGTCGAACTGGTGCTGCCGTATGAAGCCGCGGGTGTCGCGCCCGGCAGCGCCCGCCTCGGAGCGGAAGCAAGGGGTCAACGCCGCCAAGCGGAGGGGTAGTTCGGCCTCGCTTAGGATCCGCTCGCGCACGATGTTGGTCAGGCTGACTTCGGCGGTCGGGATCAGCCAACGGCCATCGGTGGTACGGAACAGGTCGTCGGCGAACTTGGGCAGCTGCCCCGTCCCGAACACCGCCTCGTCCCGGACGAGCAGCGGAGGGGCGACCTCCTCGAAGCCGTGTTGCTGCGTGAGCGTATCGAGCATGAACTGCCCGAGCGCGCGCGACAAGCGCGCCGCGGGTCCTCGCACGAGCGTGAAGCGCGCGCCGGCGATCGCGGCGCCGGTTTCGAAGTCGAGCCCCAGCGCGGGGCCGATCGCGTCGTGCTCGCGCGGAGTGAAACCGAAGGTCGGAGGCGTGCCGTGCTCGGCAACAAGGGCGTTGTCCGCTTCGTCCGCGCCCTCCGGCACGTCGGGGGCGGGGCAGTTCGGGATGGCGGCGAGCAGGGCTTCGAGTTCACGGCCGACCGCCGCCTCCTCGGCTTCAAGTCCCGGGAGGCGTTCCTTCAGCAAGGCGACTTCCGCCATCAGCGTGGCGGCCGTCGCCTCGTCCTTTGCCGCCTTGGCCGCGCCGATCGCTTTGGACGCTTCATTGCGGCGTGCCTGACCCGCTTGCAGGTCAGTGATCAGCGTCCGGCGACGCTCATCGCGCGCGAGCAGATCCGCCGATGCCGGCGCAACCCCCCGGCGGGCGAGGCCTGCGTCGAAGGCTACGGGGTTCTCACGGACGGCGCGGATGTCGTGCATGGAGGAGGGCTATGGCGGCGGCGCACAAGCGAAGCAACCCTCGCCCCCGGCCTTGCGTTCAACCCTTCACAGCCATTCTGGGAGAGTTTGACATGCAGGTGCCGCACAACACGATGGTGGTGGTCGTCGACGGGCGAAAGGCGTTGTTTTTGCGGAACGAGGGGGATGTCGACGCGCCGAACCTGGTGGTCGAGAATGCGCGGGAGCAGAAGAACCCGGCGGACCATGAACAGGCAAGGGACGCATCGGGCACCGCGCGGTCGACGCAGAGCGGCCCGGGGGCCCCATCGGTCGCGCGCAATGGCAGCATGCATGCGCGCGGCGGCGGTGCGCAGTTCGCGCCTGCCCGCGGCACGTTCGAGGAAACCGACCTGCACCAGCAGGCGGAGGACCGGTTCGCGCAGGAAACCGCCGACATGCTGAAGGACCGCGCGATGGCGAAGGACTTCGAGAAGCTGATCATCATCGCGCCGCCCAAGACGCTGGGCGAGCTGCGCAAATGTTACCACAAGGAGGTGCAGACCCGCGTCACCGCCGAGCTGGCCAAGGACCTGACGGGGCACAGCATCCCCGACATCGAGGCCGCGCTGCTCAAGGCATAGCGTGAAGGAGCCCCGCCGTCACCCGGCGGGGCTTTCCGTATTAGACCGCGGGCTTGGCAACCCGCTTGCGCACCATCAGCGCAGCGGCCGCCGCACCGAACAGCAGCAGCATCGGCGGGGCAGGGACGGGCGCGGGCGGACCGCCGCTCGACCCGGTGCTGCCGCCGGACGATCCCGAACTGGACGAAGATCCGCTGCTCGACGAAGAGGACGAGCTCGATCCCGACGACGAACCGCTGCTCGATCCGTTGGACGACCAGCCACCGGTCGAGCTGAACCCGCCGGTCGACGACCAACCCGAGCTGCTCGACCCGTAACCGCCCGAGCTGGAGCTGCCGGTGCTGGAGCTGCCCGGATGGTCGGGCATGTTCCCGCCGCTGCTGCTGCCGTTCTGATTCTGGTTCTGGTTGTTGTTCTGGTTCTGATTTTGGTTCTGATTTTGGTTCTGATTCTGATTCTGACCCTGGCTCTGCTGGTTCGTGTTGGTGTTCGTGTTGTTCGAGCTGCTGTTCGCGGTGTTGGTGGAGCTGTTGTTAGAGCTGTTATTCGAACTGTTGTTGTTGTTCGAACTGTTGTTGTTGTTCGAGCTGTTATTGGCGCTGTTGTCGTTCTTGATGTCGACATTCGCGCCGCCGGTGGAGCTGGAGCTCGACACGTTGCCCGACGAGGAGCTGGAGATTTCACCGCGGACATTGCCGGACGATCTGCTCGACGTGGACGAGACGACGATCCCGCCCGATCCGCCGCCGCCGCCGCCAAAGCCGCCACCAAAGAAGCCACCGCCCCCGCCGATGAAGCCGCCGCCGCCGCCAACGATCGCGGGCACGAAGCCACCGCCGCCGCCGCCTACGAACCCTTCGGAAACCGGGATCGGCACGGGTGCGGCTTGGTTCGCCACCGTCACGACCGTGGGGGCACACGCGGTCGTCGTGGTCGTGGTCCGGACCACGCGCCGACCCTTGCGGACCGCCGCGACCTGACGTCGCACGACGCGCTTGGCGACCTTGCCCTTGCTGGGCGAGGCATAGGCCGATCGGGCAGGGCCCTCGGCCACGTGCACCGCACCGCCACCGATCACAGCGCCGCCACACGCGCACGCGCACAATTTAGCCAGGGCCATCCGCACGGACATAAAGGTCACTTTCTCGTTGCCGGTGCACCCGACTCCGAAAGGGGAGCCGTTGCGACCGGGGGCGCAATGCAACGACAGTGCA
>DASVUT010000304.1:0-15138 GCA_036386955.1 Sphingomonas sp.
GCCCGTGTCGAGCCGACGCAGTACCGCACCGCCGCCGAATGCCAGGCCAATCTGCCGGTCACGCTGGCACGCCACACCGATCTGTCCTTCCCCGTGATCAGCGCGAATTGCCGCCGTCAGGGCACGCAGATCGCCCGCAACGACGCACGCCCCCGCGGCTAAGGGCCGATCGCGCACCCCGCCTTCGGGGGTGACAGATTCCGCATCTCCTGACATTCTGACCGGCTAACGGGGAATTCGGGTCATGCGTACCGCCATCGGGATCATCGTCGGCATCATCGTTGCCATGGCCACCATCTGGGTGATGGAGGCGGGCACGCACCTCCTCTATCCCACCGCGCCGATGGACCTGAACGATCCCGAAGGCGTGAAGCGGATCGTCGCGGGCATGCCCGTCCCGGCCAAGCTGCTGATCCTGCTCGGCTGGCTCATCGGTGCCGCCGCGGGCGCGTTCACCGCCGTCACGGTCGCGCGCCGCGCCTGGGCCAGTTGGGTTCCCGCCGGGGTGGTGTTCTTCGCCGGGGTCGCCAATCTGTTCCTGATCCCCCACCCCTGGTGGATGAACATCGGCGCGGTCACCGTGCCGATCCTGGGCGGCTGGCTCGGGCGCAAGCTGGCCTTGGATCGCCTAGCGCGGACGAGTCCATAAGGTCGCGTCGCGCGGCCTATCCGGGCTCGCGGGCCTGGCCGCCTCCACCCCCGCACGTGCGATGAAGCGCAGTTTCTCGCCCGCGCCCGTGGTCACCCGGCGGTCCCAGGCGTGTTCGCCGCGCCGCGCGACCTCGCGCGCGATCGCGCCATAGATGTTGCCCGCAGACAGCACCGCCCAGCGCGACCGGAACGGCAGCGCGCGGGCACCGATGCGCGCGCTGGCCTCGAACGCCGCCGCGCGCGCCGCCATCCGCCGGGCCAGCATCGCCACGTGCGGGCGATAATGCGGCCGCATCGTCTCGCCCGGCGGCACGTCGATCTCGGCGAGCCATTCGGCGGGCAGGTAACAGCGCCCCGCGGCATCATCCTCGCTCAGATCACGCGCGATATTGGCGAGCTGAAAGGCGAGCCCCAGGTCGCACGCGCGGTCGAGCGTCGCCTGATCATCGGGTGATACCCCCATCGCCACCGCCATCATGCACCCGACGACGCCGGCGACATGGTAGCAATAGCGCATCAGATCGTCTTCCGATCGCGGCCGCCATCCATCGACATCGAGCTGGAAACCGGCGAGCAGATCATGCGCGAAGCGGGGCGGCATCGCGGTCTCGGCCGCGACGATACGCAGCGCGTCGAAGGCGGGGTCGCCGACCACCTGCCCCGCCAGCGCCATGTCGGTCATCACGCGCACCTCGGCCAAGCGGGCGGGCGCGTCGGCGACCGCGCTCATCCCGTGCCCATGGTCCTGCCCGTCGACGATATCGTCGCACCGCCGGCACCAGGCATAGAGCAGCCACGACCGCTGACGCGTCGCGCGGTCGAACAGCAACGACGCGGCCGAAAAGCTCTTGGACCCCCGCGCGATCGATTCCCGCGCGGTCGCCACGATCGCCTCGCGGGTGGGGAGGGTACCGCTCACCGCCTTCCCGTCTCGTCACCCTGAACTTGTTTCAGGGTCCATGGCGCACCGCCGCTAAAGGACGTGCCGCCAAGGGTGCGCCATGGATGCTGAAACGAGTTCAGCATGACGGCGATGGGGTGGCGTTTGCCGTCAAAGGTCCGACGCCCGCATCCGCACGATCGGCTGCGTCGGCACATGCGCCGCCATGCCTGCGAGCAGCCCATCCAGCGTGTCGCCCACGATCAGCAGGTCGCGGTGCTGCGCGCGCACGAAGCCCACATCCCCCATCTTGACCCAGAATGCGATCAGCTCGTCATAGAAGCCGCCCATATTGAGCAGCCCGACCGGATCGGCATGGTATCCCAATTGCGCCCAGGACAGCGCCTCCCACAGTTCGTCCATCGTGCCGGTGCCGCCCGGCAGCGTCACGAACCCGTCGGCCAGATCGGTAAACGCGGCCTTGCGTTGGTGCATGCCCTCGACGACGTGGAGTTCGGTGAGGCCCCGGTGCGCGACCTCGGCATCGACCAGCGCCTGCGGGATGACCCCGATCACCTCGCCCCCCGCCGCCAGCGCGGCATCCGCGACCGCCCCCATCAGCCCCAGCCTGCCACCGCCATACACGACCCCGATCCCCCGCTCCGCCAGCCCGCGCCCCACGTCGCGCGCGGATTGTATAAAGGTCGGATCGGCGGGCGTGGCCGACCCGCAATAAATGGCAAGACGCTTCATGGCCGTGCGGGTAAGCGATCGAGCGTTGGACCACAACCGCGAGGCAGCTACGCCCGTGTTAGCTCAGGTATGTGCCTGCCAGGTGCAAGGACGATGTTGGAACGATGACGAGGCTCTTGATCATCCTGATATGGATGGCTGCGGTGCCCGCCGCAGCCGCGCAGAGCGAATCAGTGTCCGCTGCACATCAACAATCCGGCGTGGAGCGTTCGCCCCGCGGCTACCCGGCGAAGGACGTCAAGCATTTCGAGGCGACGTTGCGCCGCGCGGACAAGGGCAGTGCCGACGCCCAGGCCGAAGTGGCACGGCTGCACTATGGAGGGTTCGGTGTCCCGGTCGATTATGCCCTGGCGGCGAAATGGTTCGCGAAGGCGGCCGAACAGGGTCACCCGATCGCGCAGCGCAATCTGCGCATCATGGCGGTGACCAACCGAATGAGCGCAGCGGACTTCGACGCTTCTTTGGCGAAGTGGCCGAACTCGGTGGTATCGGCACCGCGAGGCGGCGTGGACCCCGACGTCGATGATCGAAAGGCCGTGCGGCTTGCCGAACGGGACGCCGCGAAGGGAAGCGTCGAGGATCAGCTTTCACTTGGCGAGTCCTATTACCTTGGCCGCGGCACTCAACAGGATTTCACCCTCGCCGCTCGCTGGTTCACGGCCGCGGCGGCCCAGGGACGCCCGGAAGCGCAATATAATTTGGGGATCATGTCCGCCGCAGGACGGGGTGTGCCGCAGGATCCCGCGGCAGCCATGCGATGGTATATGAAAGCGGCCGACCAGGGCTATCTGCCGGCGCAGCAGAAGCTGGGGCTGATGTTCCTTGGCGGCGAGGGCGTGCCGGCGAGTGCGCCGGAAGCGGCACGCTGGCTCCACATCGCCTCCGCCAAAGGCAGTGCCTGGGCGCAGGCGCAATTAGGCGCGCTGTACGCTGCGGGAACCGGCGTACCCGCAAGCAACGCCGAGGCCTATTTCTGGCTCGACCTCGCCGTCGATCGGCTGCCCGCGACGCCGGTCGACCCTGCCTCCAAGCGGCCTTCCGGTGTCGATCGCGAGCAGGCGATCATCTTGCGCGGCGCGGCTGCGGCGAAGCTGTCGCCGCAACAGCTGGCCGAGGCGCGGCAGTTATCGTCGGAGTGGAAGGAGGCGTCGAAGCGGAACGGCACCATCCAGCTGGTGCTGGCGGATCGCTACCTGAGTGGGCGCGGCGTGCGGCAGAGCAATGTCGAGGCGTATCGCTGGCTGTCCCGCGCGATCCTCGATGACGCAAAGCCCTGGGAGACGCCCTTACCCGGCGCGATCAGCAGCGCGGACCGGGACGTAGCTATTGAGCGCCGCGCCGCCCTTCGTGCGCGGATGACCGGGGACGAGATCAACCACGCGGAGCAGCTTACCATCGTGGGCCTACCGATCCGCTAGATCAGTCACGCTACCCCCGCTTCCTCGCAGGATCACGGGTGCAACAATCCCGCGTCAGAAAGCGTCGGCTGCAAGGACGACAGGGTGCCCCGGCCCAAGCCGAAGGGGCCGATCCATCCCTCCCCCGCTCACCCCTCCAGCATCAGCCGCGCCGTCGCCTTTGCACTCCCCACCACGCCCGGAATGCCCGCGCCCGGATGCGTACCGGCACCGACGAAATACAGGTTCGGGATCGCGTCGTCGCGGTTGTGGACGCGGAAATAGGCGCTTTGGATCAGCGTCGGCTCCAGGCTGAACGCGCTGCCCAGATGCGCGTTCAGGTCCCGCCCGAAATCCTTGGGGCTGTAGCTGAACTTGGTCACGATCCGCTCGTGGATGTCGGGGATCAGGCGGCGGCCGACCTCGTCCAGGATGCGCTTTTCCAGGATCGGCGCGACCTCGTCCCAATCGACCGGGAACTTGCCCATGTGCGGCACGGGTGCCAGCACATAGAAGGTCGAATGACCCTCGGGCGCCAGGCTGGGGTCGGTGACGGTCGGGTGGTGGAGGTAGAGCGAGAAATCCTCCGCCAGCACGCCGTGATCATAGATGTCGGCGAGCAGTTCCTTATAGCGCGGACCGAACAGGATCATGTGGTGCGGAATGCCCGGCCAGGTGCCCTTCACCCCGAAATGGACCACGAACAGCGACGGCGAATATTTCTTCTTTTCCAGCCGCGCGCGCGTCCGCTGCCCCGAACGCGAGGTGCGCAGCAGGTCGCGGTACGTGTGGACGATATCGCCATTGGCCGCGATCATGTCCGCGTCCGCATGCCAGCCGCTGGCGGTCGTCACGCCGGTCGCGCGGTCGCCCAGCGTCTCGATCGCGGTGACTGGATCGCCGAGCCGGATCTCGCCGCCCAGCCGCTCGAACAGCGCGACCATCCCGGCGACCAGCCGGTTGGTGCCGCCCTTGGCGAACCACACCCCGCCGTCGCGTTCCAGCTTGTGGATCAGCGCATAGATCGCGCTGGTCGTCATCGGGTTGCCGCCGACCAGCAACGTGTGGAACGACAGCGCCTCGCGCAGCTTTTCCGATTTCACGAACCCCGACACGATCGAATAGACCGACCGCCATGCTTGGTATTTGGCGAGCGCGGGCGCGGCCTTGATCATCGATGCGAAGTCGAGGAACGCGACATGCCCCAGCTTTTCATAGCCTTCGTGGAACACGCCCGCGCTGTACGCCAGGAACTTCTGATAGCCGGCCCAGTCGTCGGGATGGAGCTTGTCGATCTCGGCCTTCAGGATGCGATCGTCGTTGGTGTAATCGAAATTGGTCCCGTCGACCCAGTTCAGCCGGTAGAACGGTGTTACCGGCTCCAGCGTCACATCCTCCGCCATGTCGCGCCCGGTCAGCCCCCACAGCTCCGACAGACACGCCGGATCGGTGATGACCGTGGGGCCGGCGTCGAAGGTGAAGCCGTCGCGTTCCCAATAATAGGCCCGCCCGCCCGGCCGATCGCGCGCTTCGACGATCGTCGTGCGCACGCCCGCCGATTGCAGGCGGATCGCCAGCGCCAGCCCGCCAAAACCCGAACCGACGACGATCGCGGACTTGGCCGCCGCGCCTAAAGCGTGTGTCGCCGGGGTCATCGCATGCTCCCGATCGCGGCGAGCGCGCGGCTGATCGGTATCGGCGGCTTGCCTATGAGAATTCGTGCCTTGTCGCGCATCGTCGATTGTCCAGCATAGAAGCGGCCGATCAGCTTGGGATCGAGCCGGTAGAAATGTTCCAGAACGCGGTAGCGTTCGTCGGGCTCGGCGCCGCGGAACAGCATCGCGTCGAGCATGCGGTAGAAGCCGCGCGCGCCCCAGCTCGCCTTGGCGAGCGCATAGGTGGCGTCATGGAGCGCCGGCCCCGAAAAGTCGGTGCGCTCCGCGATCATCGCCGCCGTGCGCACCGCATCGGGCAGCGAATAGCCCGTGGTCGGGTGGAACAGCCCCGCGCGAAGCCCCGCCTTGGCGACCTTGGCCCCGCCGGCGCGCCAGTACGCCTCGAAATCGCCCCCGATCGCCACCGGCAGCACGCCGGCCTCCTTGCGCAGCCTCTGGGTCGGGGTCCAACCGCGTGCGGTGGCGTATTCCTCGACCCGCGCGGCGATGGTCAGCCGGTCGAGGTCGGGCGTGTCGCTGTAGTATGTGTCCTCGACGAACATCCGGTCGGGGGCCATCGGCAGGCAATAAACGAAGCGATAGCCGTCGATCTGCTTGACGGTCGCATCCATCACCATCGGGCGCGGCGCGCCGTGATCGGCCGCGAGCTGCAGTTCCAGCCCGACGAACTTCTGCCAGCCGACCTCCAGCATCGACATGTCGCCGGCCCCGCGCGCATCGACCACGCCGCGCGCCTCGATCCGGTCGCCATCCGCCAGCACCACCGCCGTCGCCGACGTCGCCAGCGCGCGCCGCCCCAGCATCAGCGCGTGAGAGGGCAGCGTGCGGCGCACCACCGCGTCGAGCCGTTCGCTTTCGATCGAATAATAGGTCTCGTCGATGCTGCGCGCGTGCTTGGGGAAGGCGATATCGTATCCGCGCCAGGCATGCGCCACCGCGGGTGCCACGATCCAGCGATGTTCGGGCGCGACATCGGACCCGAAGAACGACCAGAGGTGATTGCCGCCGACACTGGTGCCGCCATCGATCAGCCGCACGTCGAGATCGGGGTGACGCCCATGCAGCGCCAGCGCGAGCAGCCCGCCCGCCAGGCCGGCGCCGACGATCGCAACGTCGCAGGTGATCGTGCTGGCCATGTGACCGCCGCACTAGCCCATCGCGCGAGGCGACGGAACCGGTTTCGCCGCTCCCGTTGCGGCAGGTGTTTGTTGCAACGCTCGACCTCCGTTCGCCCTGAGCTTGTCGAAGGGCCGTCCTTCCTCCGCGTGGCGGAGAAGAACGGTGCTTCGACAAGCTCAGCACGAACGGAGGTTCACGACGTCCTGCTCAACCCCGAACGGGAGCCCGGGGCTGCTCTTGGACGCCCTTACTTCTCGCCATTATCCTTCACGCCAACCGCCGGGACCGAGACGGTCTCCTTCTCGGTCGTGACCTTGGGCACGTCCACCGTCGTTTCCTTGGTGCCGACGACCAGCTCCTTGGAATCGACATCGACCTTGGGCATCTCGCCGCCCTTGGTGCTGATATCGACCTTGGGCAGCGATCCTTCGGTAACGTTGGCGCTCCAAAAGCCGGTGAAGAACAACGCCGCGACGATCAGCCCCGCGACCAGCAGCAGGATCGCGATCGTGCGCCCCGCGCCGCCGCTGCGGCGGTCGGTCCGATCGGTATCCGTGCGATAATCAGCCATGCGAAAAATCCTCCCTGTTACTGGTGTGCCGAACCGCCGGGCACGGTCATTGTTCCTTTAACGAAACGAGAACGCGATGAGCCGAATGGGAGGGTCTGCCCCGGATGCACGGTCGATCGCGCATCTGCGGCCTTTTTCGTTAAGCTGCGAAACGCTACAAGCCGCGCCATGATCCTCGCGATCCTCCTGTCCGCGCTCGCGATGACCGTGATCGTCGGCGTCCGTTACCTGCTGGTATCGGGCGGGTTCGCGTTCGCCACGCGGCTGCGTCACCGTGGGCTCTACACCGGGCTCGACGCACAGGTCCGGCGCGAGATCGCGTGGAGCCTGGTGTCGGCCGCCATCTACGGCATCCCGGCGGGCGTGGTCGCCTGGGGTTGGGAGAATCGCGGCTGGACGCGGGTCTATAAGGATTGGGACGCCTATCCGCTCTGGTATGTGCCGGTTTCGGTGCTGCTCTACCTGCTCGCGCACGACACCTGGTTCTACTGGTCGCACCGCTGGATGCACCGGCCCGAACCGTTCCGCCTCGCCCATGCGGTGCACCATGCCAGCCGCCCGCCCACCGCCTGGGCCGCGATGGCGTTCCACCCGATCGAGGCGCTGACCGGGGCTGTGGCAATTCCGCTACTGGTGTTCGTGATTCCGATCCATGTCGCCGGGCTCGGGCTGGTGTTGACGATCATGACCGTTATGGGTGTCACGAACCATATGGGGTGGGAGATTTTCCCGCGCTTCCTGTGGTCTGGCCGGCTGGGTGGTTGGGTGATCACCGCCAGCCATCATCAGCGGCACCATGAACGCTACGGGTGCAACTATGGCTTGTATTTTCGCCACTGGGACAGACTCTGCGGCACCGACCAGGGGGTCGGCGACTTCGCCCGGTCGCATGCGCGCGCGGCGAGCCGGCACGGTCGCGGCGGCGACGGCGATGCTCGCCCTGGTCGGCACCACGCCGGCGACGCGGCTTGATGTCGGTGTCGAGAATATGCGCTCGGCCAAGGGGTTGCTGCGTGTCTGCCTGACCGCCGATCCCGACAATTTCCCCGCCTGCGTCGATGATGCCGATGCGGTCACCCGCTCGGTTCCCGCCGGCCAGCGCGTCGTCAGCTTCGATGGACTGGCACCCGGCAATTACGCGCTGGCGCTGATCCATGACGAGAACGCCAACGACCGGCTCGACACCTTCGCCGGCATCCCGCGCGAGGGCTTCGGCTTCTCGCGCAACCCCGCGATCGGTTTTGGCCCGCCCAAATTCGCCGCCGCCCGTTTCGCCGTCGGCCATGATGCGCAAAAGCAACAGGTGAAGATGCGCTACATCTTCTGACGCGAGTCCAGGGGACCCGATCACCGGCCTGCGGCGTTGCCATGCAACACCACGATCGGAGTTCCTTCATGCGCGTTATCGTCTGCCTTGCCGCCGCGCTGATCGCGTCCCCCGCTCTGGCGCAAACCGCGCCGACCCCGCCCGATGCGACCGATATCAGCGAGCAGATGGGTCGCGATTCGATCACGATCGGCGGCGGCGTCGTGCGCCTGCCCGATTACGAGGGCTCCGACGAGTATCGCCTGACGCCCGCGCCCGGCGCGATCGGATCGATCAAGGGCTTTTCCTTTCAGCTCGCGGGCAACCGGCTGTCGGTCGACCTGATCCCGCGCACGACATCGGCGATCGACATCCAGGCCGGGCCGATCGGCGTCCTCAACCTCAACCGCCGCAACGTCGACAATGTCGACGAACGCGGCGTCCGCGCGCTGGGCGATCTGGGCACCGCGATCGAGCTAGGCGGCTTCGTCGGCATCGCCAAGACCGGGATCATCACCAGCCCCTACGACACGCTGGGCGTTTCGCTGAGCTATCGCACCGACGTCAACGGCGTCCATGGCAGCGGCATCTGGCAACCGTCGATCAACTATCTGACCCCGCTCAGCCGCAAGGCGGCCGTGGCGCTGTTCGCCACCGCCGAACATGCCGGCGACGGCTATGCGCGCACCTATTTCGGCGTGACGCAGGCGGGCTCGGTGGCCAGCGGCCTGCGCCGCTTCGATGCCGATGGCGGGTGGAAGAACTGGTCGGTCGGCACGGTCGCCACCTATTCGCTGACCGGCGACCTGTTCAAAGGGTTCAAGCTGGTCGCGGGCGGCACCTATGGTCGGCTGCTCGGCGATTTCGCCGATAGTCCGCTGGTCTCGACCTTGGGCTCGCGCAGCCAATGGCTCGGCGCTCTGGGACTTGCTTACACTTTTTGATCCTAACCTAGTTTAAGTCTTTGACCTCTCCCGAATAAACTTGCGCTTTTTTCGCCTGATCATGCATCCTCTGCCCCTGAACCAGCGTTCCCGCTGCTGACCATCGACCCTCGCGCTCGGCGAAGGGGTGCTGAACGGGTCGGCCAGCAAGGGGATACCAAATGACCGAAAGCGTGCATTTGATCGAGGCGCTCGATCGTCGCGTCGAGCGACGGACGGAACGAAGGGAGTTCTTCCGCACCGCGATCGGCATGGGTGCCCTGGCCGCGGGCGGCGTCGCCGCGCTCGGCCTGTCGTCGGCGGCCTCGGCGCAGGCAGCGGCCGTGACCGATGCCGACATCCTGAACCTGGCGCTCAACCTCGAATATCTCGAAGCGCAATTCTATTCCTTCGCCGTGAACGGCACCGGCCTGCCCGAGGCGCAGCTGACCGGCACCGTCGGCACGCGTGGCCAGGTCACGGGCGGGCGCAAGGCCAACCTGACCGACCAAAGCGTCATCCAATATGCGCGCGAGATCGCGGCCGACGAGATCGCGCACGTCGCCGCGCTGCGCACGGCGCTGGGCGGCTCCGCCATCGCTCAGCCCGCGATCGACATCTCCGATACGGTCTTCACCGCCGCCGCCCGCGCGGCCAATATCGATCTGACGGCGACCGGCGGCGTGTTCAGCCCTTACGCCAATGACGACAGCTTCCTGCTGGGTGCGTATATTTTCGAAGATGTTGGCGTCACCGCGTATAAGGGCGCGTCGCCGCTGATCACGAATGTCGACATCGTCGATGCCGCCGCCGGCATCCTGGCCGCCGAAGCCTTCCACGCCGGCATCATCCGCGGCTCGCTGTACGCGCGCGGCGTGGCGCTGCCCGTGCTGCGCACCAATGCCGATCGCATCTCGGACGCGCGGGACTCGCTCGATGGTTCGTCGGACATCGACCAGGGCATCTCGCCCATGGGAACGGGCGCTGCGACCATGTCGAACTTCGTGCCGACCGATCCCAACGGCATCGTGTTCAGCCGCACGTCCGAACAGGTCCACAACATCGTGTACCTCACCCGGACGCAGGTAACCGCCGGCGGGTTCTTCCCCGCAGGAACCAATAACGCCAACCCGGCGCTTCGTCGCTCCGGCGCGAACTGAGGAGGCCATGATGCGTGACCAGACCGACTTCCTCGCTTTGATCGAGACCGCCGAGCATCAGCGCTCGGCCCGGCGCAACTTCATCCGGCTGTGCGGCGGTGCCGCCGCCATGTCCGGCGGCCTGTCGCTGCTGGCGGCATGCAATAACGAAGATGATGACGAGCGTTCCACCGTTGGTGGCGTGCCCCAACCGACGCCCACGCCCACCGCGGCGCAGCAACAGGATCTCGACGTCCTGAACTTCGCGCTGCAGCTCGAATATCTGGAGGGCAATTACTACACCTACGCCACCACGGGTTCGAGCATCCCGGCCGCTCTGCAGACCGGCACGGGCACGCAGGGCGCGGTGATCACCGGGTCGGGCCCGGGGGCCGCGCGCGCGGTCACCTTCACCGATCAGGTCGTGGCGCAATTCGCGCGGGAGATCGCGGCCGACGAACTTGCACACATCACCTTCCTGCGCAACGCGCTCGGCGGCGTGGCGGCGGCGCAGCCCCCGATCAACCTGTCGGGGTCCGCGTCGGTCACGACGCCCGGCGGCACCGCGGTGGGTGCGTTCACCGCGGCGGCGCGCGCGGCGGGCGTGATCGGTCCCAACGACATCTTCGATCCGTTCCTGAACGACGAGACGTTCCTGATCGGATCCTATCTGCTGACCGATGTGGGCGTCACCGCCTATCGCGGCTCGGCGCGGTTGATCACCAACAAGGTGTTTCTGGAATCCGCGGCGGGAATCCTCGCCACCGAATGCTACCATGACGGCGTGATCCGGTCGTCCTTGTGGCAACGCGGGCTGAGCGTGCCCACCATCTACACGCGCATCCAGCAGATTTCGGACACGCGCGATTCGCTCGACGGTGGCGGCGACAATGATCAGGGCATCGGGACGGCCACCCAGGCCAATATCGTGCCCACCGACGCCGGCGGTCTGGTGCTGGGACGCACCGCACCGCAGGTCCTCAACGTCGTGTACCAGAACCGCGCCGCGGTAACGGCGGGCGGGTTCTTCCCCGCCGGCGTCAACGGCAATCTGCGGACCTCGGGCGCGAACTGATCCTGCGAAGGGACGCGCGCGGGGGTGGCGCGCGTCCCCATCGATTCGCCGGCAGGTTTGATCTGCGTTAAAATATTTGTGACGCCGTGTGCGTCCATTGCCGATCCCCACTCGTCTCTCTGTCCATGCTCGGCCGATCGCCACCTCGCGACCGGTAAGGCGCTTTTCGCGCCGCTCGGGCTTGGGTTCGGTCGACAAGGGGATTGATGATGACGGACAGCGAACAGATCATGGAGGTGCTGGACAACCGTGTTCAGCGCCGCAACGAACGCCGCGACCTCTTCAGGATGGCCTTGGGCACCGCGGTCGCCGGAACCGCCTTCGCCTATGCCAGCACCGCCGCCGCCCAGGCCGCGGCACCGACCGATCCGGACATTCTGAATTTCGCGCTGAACCTCGAATATCTTGAAGCGCAATTCTATTCCTATGCCGCCAACGGCACCGGTCTGCCGCCCGCTCAGTTGACCGGGACGGTCGGCCCGCAGGGCGCCGTCGTCGGGATCGGCACCGCGACGGGCCCACGCAAGGTCAACTTCACCGATCCCGTCATCAGCCAGTACGCGCAGGAAATCGCCGCCGACGAGATCGCGCACGTCGCCTTCCTGCGCCAGGCGCTGGGCAATGCCGCCGTGGCGCAACCCGCGATCAACATCTCGGCCGGACCGGGCGGTGCCTTCACGGCCGCCGCGACGGCAGCGGGCGTGCCCAACGCCGCGAACTTCGATCCCTATGCCGATGACAACAGCTTCCTGCTCGGCGCGTTCATCTTCGAGGATGTCGGCGTCACCGCGTACAAGGGCGCGTCGCCGCTGATCACCAACAAGACCTTCCTGGAGGCCGCGGCCGGCATCCTGGCGGTCGAGGCCTATCACGCCGCGATCGTGCGTACGGCCCTGTATCAGCGCGGCGTCGCCACCCCGCAGCTTCGCACCAATGCGGACCTGATCTCGAACGCGCGCGACAGCCTGGACGGCACCAGCGACCTCGATCAGGGCATTTCGCCGCAGACGGTGGCGGGACAGTCGGTGTCCAACATCGTGCCGCTCGATCCCAACGGGCTCGCCTACAGCCGGAGCCCCGGCCAGGTGCTCAACATCGTCTATCTGAACCGCACCGCGGTCACCATGGGCGGGTTCTTCCCCGCCGGCGTCAACGGCACGATCCGTGCCGCGGCCGCGAACTGAACCCCAGGGGAGGAACTGATCATGCGTGACGAAATGACCGTTCTCGAAATCATCGAGAAGACGACGGCCCGGCGCAATGCCCGGCGGGCCTTCATGCGCGCCTCGGCGGGTGCCGTGGTCGCGGCCGGCGGGCTGTCGATGCTGGCGGCGTGCAACAACGAGGATGACGACGACAACTCCACCGTCGGCGGTGTCCCCGCCCCCACCCCGACGCCCTCGGCCTCCGCGATCCAGGATACCAACGTCCTGAACCTGGCGCTGAACCTCGAATATCTCGAGGCGCAATTCTATAGCTGGGCCGTCTTTGGCCGTGGCCTCGATGCCGGCCTGTTGACCGGGCTCGGCACCCAGGGCGCGGTGGCCGATATCGGCGCGGCGGGGGGCCCACGACAGGTGACCTTCACCGATCCGGTCATCGCCGAATATGCGCGCGAGATCGCCTATGACGAGATCGCCCACGTCGCCTTCCTGCGCACCGCGCTGGGCAGCTCGGCCCAGGCGCAGCCCGCGCTCAACATCTCGGGCAACGCCACCGGTGCCTTCACCGCCGCCGCACGTGCCGCGGGTGTGGTGCCATCGACGGGCACCTTCGATCCGTATGCGTCGGAAAACAACTTCCTGCTCGGCGCGTACATCTTCGAGGATGTCGGCGTGACGGCGTATAAGGGTGCCGCCCCGCTGATCACCAACAAGGTGTTCCTGGAGGCCGCCGCCGGCATCCTGGCGGCCGAGGCCTATCACGCAGGTCTGGTCCGCACGATCCTCTACGCACGCGGGGTCACGGTCTCGATGCTGCGCACCGCCGCCGGTCAGATCAGCGACGCGCGCGACAGCCTCGATGGCCCGACCGACCTCGATCAGGGGATCACGGGCACGGCGACGGCATCGAACCTCGTGCCGACCGATGCGAACGGTCTCGCGTTCAGCCGCTCGGCCGAACAGGTCCACAACATCGTCTACCTGAACAACCGTCAGGTCACGAGCGGCGGCTTCTTCCCCGCCGGCACCAACAATGCCGACCCCGCGCTTCGCCGGAGCGGCAACTTCGCTTGATCCGACTCCCCATCGGATTAAGGGGGCCGCGCGTGGCGACACGCGCGGCCCTTTTCTTTGCGCGCGATGCGTTTACAGGTGACCCATCCCCGGGGGAGCGCTGACGCGCGCTTGAGAGGCGACCAGCAGGTCGCGACCCGCCGAACCTGATCCGGTTGATACCGGCGTAGGGAGGGGCGAAGGCGTGAGCCGTGCTCCTTCCATATTGGAGAGAGCGCATGGCCGACATTCCTGCCCGCACCGAGATCGGCGTCACTACCGGCCCCATCCGCGGCAGCCGCAAAATCCACGTCGGCGAACACCGCGTCGCCATGCGCGAAATCATGCTCGACCCGTCGTGCAGCGAGCCACCTATGCGCGTCTACGACACGTCGGGCCACTACACCGACCCGAACGCCCGCATCGACATCCAGGCCGGCCTCCCGCAGCTCCGCCGCGAATGGATCGAGGCGCGCGGCGACGTCGAATCCTACGCCCGGCGGGAAGTCCGCCCCGAGGACAATGGTCAGCTCGGCCCCGATCGCTCCGGCGGCGTCCCCCAATTCCCGCGCCAGATCACCCGCCCTTTACGCGCCAAGCCCGGCGCGAACCTCAGCCAGATGCACTATGCCCGTCGCGGCATCATCACGCCCGAAATGGAATATGTCGCGATCCGCGAAAATCTCGGCCGTCAGCAGCGGATGGACCATGTCCGCGACGGCGAAAGCTTCGGCGCGGCGATCCCCGACCACGTCACCCCCGAATTCGTCCGTGACGAGGTCGCCCGCGGCCGCGCGATCATCCCCAACAACGTCAACCACCCCGAATCCGAACCGATGGCGATCGGCCGCAATTTCCTGGTCAAGATCAACGCCAATATCGGCAACTCCGCCGTCGCCAGCAATGTGGCGTCCGAGGTCGACAAGCTCGTCTGGTCGATCCGCTGGGGCGCCGACACGGTCATGGACCTGTCGACCGGCCGCAACATCCACGACACGCGCGAATGGATCATCCGCAACAGCCCCGTGCCGATCGGCACCGTCCCGATCTACCAGGCGCTGGAGAAGGTCGGCGGCATCGCCGAGGAGCTGACTTGGGAGATCTTCCGCGACACGCTGATCGAACAGGCCGAGCAGGGCGTCGATTACTTCACCATCCACGCTGGCGTCCGCCTGCCCTATGTGCCGATGACCGCCAACCGCGTCACCGGCATCGTCAGCCGCGGCGGCAGCATCATGGCGAAATGGTGCCTCGCGCATCACCGCGAGAGCTTCCTGTACGAGCGCTTCGACGAGATCACCGAGATTATGAAGGCCTATGACATCGCCTACAGCCTGGGTGACGGCTTGCGCCCCGGCTCCATCGCCGACGCCAACGACGAAGCGCAATTCGCCGAGCTCTACACCCTCGGCGAGCTGACCAAGCGCGCCTG
>DASVUT010000305.1:0-1611 GCA_036386955.1 Sphingomonas sp.
AACTCGGCGGTGCCGCGTTCCATCGTCAGCGGCTGGCTGACCGCGAAACGCACCCGGTCGTTCTGGCCGAGCAGCCGCGTCTTGGCGATGCCGATCTGGAAGGCGGAGCCGACCGCGCCGCCATCGGCCAGGCGGAACGCGGCATCGCGGTCCGCACTGGTGCTGCGCGCCATCGTCGCCGATCCGAACATCACGAGATCGTCGGTGATCGACACATCGCTTTGCAGCGTGACGCCGTTGGTGGTCGTGCCGCGACCAAAGTCGCTGTTGGCGAGCGAGCGGGTGCCCAGGAACGCCTCGTCCTCCGCCAGGCGGGTGACCGACGCCGAGAGGCCGAGCCAGCTGGCGGGGCGATAATCGACGCGCACATCCTGGGCGCTGGCACCGTAGCGGCCGGTCTGCCCGATCAGCAGCCGGTCCTCGAACGACAAGGAACCGTCCATCCGGCGGTTCAGCGACTGGCGCTGCTCCGTCGCGCCGACCGACACCGACACGCCCGAGCCGAGCGCCAGGGTCGTTCCCATGTGCGCGCCGCCCGATGCGAAGCCCAGCAGCGGATTGACGCCGCCATTGTACGGATCGAAATCGTCGCTGCTGAGGAGGCCATTGCGCCCGCCCAGATTGACCGCGCCGTCACCCGATCCGAACGAGAACGAGAACGCCTTGGACGGCGAGTGCAGCGTCACCGCCGAGCGGAGCGACGCGCGGCCCATGCCGAAATCGGCGAACTGTTCGCGCGTCATCCGCCCCGACATGGAGAAGGACCAGCTATCGGGAGCCCCCGTCAGCGGGGTTTCCGACACGTCGGAGAAGCCCAGCCGCTGACCGGGCTTGCCGGCGAAACCGACGCCCGTCGCCATCCAGTTGACGAAGTGGTTGTAGACGAACTCCTGGAAGTACAGCCCGTTGCGCTGCTGCCCGAACAAGCGGCTGGACAGCGGGATCAGGAAGTCGCGCTCACCGCTGTCGAGCTTTTCGAACGCGGCGAAGTACATGCCACTGGTTTCCCAGATGGTCTTCATGCCCCCGGCGCGCAGCGCGTCGACCTTGATCCCAGACTTGTTGGTGCCGTTCCACAATTCATAGGACAGCTTGTCGAAATCGAGCACGCTCTGCGCGCGTTCGATGTTGAGCATGCCGCGCCCGTAGACCGGATCGGCACCCTTCTCACCCAGGTCGGTCGCCGAATCGAGGAGGATCTTGGCGACATCGCGGGGATATTTCTTCAGCCAAGGCCAGCGATCGTGGATCAGCGCGATGGCGCCCGCGACGAGCGGCGCGGAGAAGCTGGTCCCCGACATGCGCGTGACGCCGCCGTCGCCGTCCGCGACCAGCAGCAGCTCACCGGGCGCGACGAGGAAGCGGTTCATCAGATAGCCGCTCTCCTTCAGATAGTCGCTCTTGACGAAGCGATCGCCCGTGTTGCCGACGCCGGCGCGCTGCGTGTTCTTGCATTCCGCCCCGTCGGTCAGGCAGACCCAGCCTGGCTGATTGGAGAAGGACGAAATGGTGTTGTCGGGCGCAACGGAACCCACGACCAGGAAGGTGCTGTCGAACGCGTCCTTCATGTTGACATTCTGCGTCTGCGTAGTGCCGCTGTTGCCGGCGGCG
>DASVUT010000306.1:0-3633 GCA_036386955.1 Sphingomonas sp.
ACGCAGCTGCGCTTCCGTCGAGCGATCGGCGGGAGTGGGAGAAGGTCGCGGGACGCTACGAGGAAATCGTGTTCGCGCCCCCGATCGAGCAGAGCGCCACGCTCGTGGCGGCTGCCCTCGGGGTCGATCGCGACGCCATCCCGACCGCTATGTCGGACGAGGCGGGGGCGACGATGGACGCGGCGTTGGGTATCGGATGGTACGGTCCCGGCGCCCCAGCCGGCGCGCTGGCCGATCTCGCCGATGCGCTGCTGCCGCTTGATCCCTTCACGCTTCCAGTCCTCGCCCGCTTCCTCCGAAGGTTCGGCCAGAACGAGCGCTCGCTGTTCAGCTTCCTTTTGTCCGCGGAGCCGTTCGGGCTTATGGACCACGCCGGGAGGCCGCTCGGCTCGGCGACGCCATATCGCCTTCACCACCTCTACGACTACGTGGCTGCGAACCTCGTTAATCTCATCGAGCACGGGGTGCACGCCACCCGCTGGCAAGTGATCGACGGCGTCGTCAGGTCCGCACCGCTTGGGACGGAGACTGATCTCGAGATCCTGAAGACCGTGGGTGTCCTAAACCTGCTGGACGACCCGTCACTTCCCGCGACCGAGCCGGTTGTCGCACTGGCCGTAGCCGGCGTCTCTGCAGATGGGCGCAGGAAGGTTGGCGAAGCGGTCGCAAGGCTCCGCGATGTGGCCAGGGTCCTCTATCCGCGAGGCGCCGTCGCCGGGCTGAGCCTGTGGCCGAACTCTAGCGTCGATCTAGTCGAGGCGTTTGCGCATGGACTGGATGCGACTTCAAGCGCGAAGGTCATCCCGTCGCTTGCCCCGCTTTTGCCGAAGGATCCTCTCGTTGCGCGTCGTCACTACGTCGAGACGGGGGCGTTGCGGCATTTCGAGCGACTGTACGTCACCGTTTCCGATCTCGAGCGGGCAGTCACACGCTCCTTCCCAGCGCATGCACAGTCACCGGACGGACGCATTGTGGTCGCGCTGAGCGAGACGCCGCGCGAGCATCGCGAGGCCCTCGAGGTTGCCGGCCGGCTAGCCCCCACACTTACTGGCACGGTGCTCGTAGCTGTCCCCCATCCGGTGGGCGAACTCGCTCCCTTGGTTCAGGACGTCCAGGCGTGGCGCTGGGTGCGCGACAACGTGACGGAGTTGGCCGGTGACAGGATCGCCCGAGAGGAGGTGATGCGTCAGGTTGCTATAAGCGACGACCAGTTGCGCCGCGCGCTGACCTCGCTCACCGAGGTCCGGGGGAGCGGTGGCAGGACGGAGTGGTTCCACGGCGGGGGGGTTGTGAACCTCCCGGACGGTCGGGCCGTGGCCTCATACCTGTCGACCGTGTGCGACGACGCGTTTGACCTTTCCCCACTGGTGCGGAACGAGCTCATCAACCGGCGCACGCTCAGCACGGCAGCGGCGCGAGCGCGATACATGCTCATCGAGGCGCTCTCGACCCGGGCTGACACGGTAGATCTCGGCATCGACGACGCCGGCACGCCACCGGAGCGGGCAATGTACCTCTCGATTCTGAAGCCTGGCGGCATACATGCCAAGAGGGACGGCAGCTGGTCGATCGACTTTCCGGCCGAGGGTGCCGATCCACTGAGGCTCCGGCCGGCGCTGGTCGCCATCGACGAGATGCTTCGAGCGGCGGGTGATGCGCGGGTGCGGTACGAAGACGTGGTCGCCCTGCTGCGCGGCGGACGGTACGGCATCCGGGACGGGCTCGCGCCACTGTTCGTGGCTATCTATCTCGCGGCGCGCTGGCAACATACAGCCGTCTACGAGGATGGATCCTATCTCGACCAGGTGGGCGGACCCGAGTTCAACCGCCTCACGAAGGAGCCTGAGCACTTCGAGCTACAGCACTGCGCCATCGAGGGCGTTCGGGCAGAGGTGTTCTCGCGGCTGGCATCGGCAATCGGCATCGAAGTGCCGTCATCCAAGCTAGACCTACTCGACGTCGTCCGACCGCTGACCACCTTCTTAGCGCGCCTTCCCGATCATGCCCGGCGGACGCGGCGGATGTCCGCGATCACTGTCGCGGTGCGCGACGCGCTGATGTCGGCGCGCGACCCGAAGGTGATGGTTTTCACCGACCTGCCGCGTGCGTGCGGCCTCGATCCAATCTCGCTTGGCGAGGAGCCCAGCGAGGCCGATATCGATTGCTTCATGCAGCGCATCAAGGCCGCCGTCCACGAACTCCGCGATGCGTACGCGACCTTGCTCTCCCGACTGACCTCCGCGCTAGCGCTTGCTCTGGAGATCGACCAGGTCGAGGCGTCGGCGATCCGCGGAGTCGCGGCGGGACGCGCCTCCCGCGTGGTGGCCGGGGTGAAGGAGCCTGAGTTGAAGGCCTTCCTTCTCCGGCTCGCCGATACCGCCCTGGATGACACGGCCTGGATCGAGTCGCTTGCGAGCACTGTCGCGCGCAAGCCGGCCGAACGTTGGGCGGACGTGGATGAGGCGGAGTTCGCGCACCGGCTCCCCCAGCTGGCGAAGCGTTTCCGGCGCGTCGAGGCGGCGGGCTACGACGAGCGGACGAGGACGGCGGTATCCGAGGGCGACGAGGCCTATCGGATTGTCGTGACCGCCGCCGACGGCCGGGAGGTCGAGGAGGTGCTCCGCCTTGGGGCCAGCGACCAGACGCTGCTGGCCTCAATCGAGGAAAAACTTCGAACGCTGCTGGCAAAGCACGGGAGGCTTGGTACACTCGCTGCCGCGAGGGTGATCATGGACGAGGGTTCGTCCGATGAGTAGCCGGCGATGATCCAGGCGGCGGCGCCGTCGGATGTAAAAAAGAGAAGTGGGTGACTGCGATGTCGGTTGGTACGGACGTGAGGCACATACTCAGTCTTTCGGGGGGGAAGGACAGCACCGCGCTTGCGGTCTACATGCGGGATCGCGTGGCGAACATGGAGTACATCTTCCATGACACTGGGAAGGAGCTGCCGGACACTCTCGACTACATCGAGCGCCTTGAGGCCTACCTCGGACAACGGGTGATCCGCACGACGACGCGGGAGGGATTCGACGATATTTTGCGCTCCAAGGGCGGGATGCTGCCGTCTGGCAAGAGGAGGTGGTGCACCGACTACCTGAAGCTCAAGCCCTTCGAGGCGTACATCGGTGACCAGCCCTGCATCAACTACGTGGGCATCCGCGCCGATGAGGACCGCATCGGCTACATCAGTCACAAGCCCAACCTGAAGGCCGTCTTCCCGTTCCGGGACGATGGCATCGACTACGCCGGCGTCGTTCGGATCCTCGAGGACGCTGGGCTGGGTCTGCCGCCGTACACGGAGTGGGGGCGCACCCGGTCGGGATGCTTCTTTTGCTTCTACCAGCAGAAGATTGAGTGGGTGCGCCTGAAAAGACATTATCCGCACCTCTACGAGCAGGCCAAGGCCTACGAGAAGCCCAACCGCGTCAATGGTCAGGTCTTCTTCTGGACAGATGAGCCGCTGACCGACATTGAGCAGCCCGACAGAATGGCCGAGATCGAGGCCAGGTGGCAGCGGACGCAGGACTCTAAGCAGGCGCGCCGGGGCAACCGTCCGCTGGTGTCCGTCCTCGGCGGTCTCGAGGTCGCCGAATCGGTGAGCGAGAGTTGCATGATCTGCCAACTGTGAGGACG
>DASVUT010000307.1:0-1782 GCA_036386955.1 Sphingomonas sp.
CCATCGCGCTCGCCGACCCGCACGGTGCGGCGCTGTACCATCATTACGCGCATGGCGAGCTGAAGGCGGAAGGGTCATCGGTCGCCGAAGGGATCGGGCAGGGCCGCATCACCGCCAATCTCGAAGGCGCGCCGATCGACACGCAATATCGCATTTCCGATGCTGAAGGGTGGGAATGGGTGCGCCGACTGCTCGCCGAGGAAGGGCTGTGCCTGGGCCTGTCGTCGGGGATCAACGTCGAGGGCGCGGTGCGGTTGGCACGCGAGCTCGGCCCCGCTAAACGCGTGGTAACCATCTTGTGCGACACCGGATTCCGCTATCTGTCGACCCTGCATGATCCGGCCTGGCGCGCCGCCAAAGGGCTTATCTGACCCGCGGATCGACACGGACCGGCCGATCGGGTAGCACGCAAAGGACCAGATGAAGGCAACACGCGACCATTCGCAGACGATGCAGCGGGTCAAGGTCGGCATGATCGGCCTGATCGCGGTGATCCTGCTCATCGCCGTCGCCAGCGCGATCATCGGCAGCGTCACGCGCGGCGTCGACGCCAACATGACGGCATCCTCGGTCAACTTCACGTTCGACAATACGCAGGTCGCGGGCGGCGAACCGCTGGCCGAAATGGGTGCCGCACCCGGCACGACCAACGAGGCCGCGCCCGCCGTGCCCTGACCGGCCGATATGGGTCGATTTCCCCGGAAATCCCCAAATCTCCCGTTGCGTCCCGCACCCCACCCGGATAATCAGAATTATCAGCGGGGCAATCTCACCGTTCATGGTTGGGAATCTGGTGGCGACGACGGTCGTTTCCGGAAAAGCGCCGCGATGCGTGAGGTGGCGTGGCACTACGGGGGCGATATCAGGGACACGGGATCGGACTTGTCGATGACAAGGGCCGGGTCGCCATCCCTTCGCCGCTGCGCACGACGCTGGCGGCGAACGCCCCGCGCACCGACGGCAAGGACGGCGGCACTATCGTGGTCGCCGCGCACGAGCAGAGCCCCTGCCTCATCGCCTATGACCCCGCCTATCTCGATATCCTGGGCGACGATCTCGATCGGCGTGAGGCCGAAAGCCTGTCCGGCGGCCATTACGACTATAACCTGAAGCGCGCGGCGCTGTCGGGCGAATCGGCGCCGTTCGACGGGTCGGGGCGCTTCATCATGCCCGCCTTCGCGCGCTTCCACGCCAATATCACCGACCACGCCTTCTTCTACGGCCAGCTCCATTACATCGAGATCTGGGATCCCCGCACGCTCGTCGCCGACGACACGCTGCCCGATGTCATGCGCAAGATGGCGCGCTTCTACATGGCCGAGAAGGGCGTCACGCTGTGACCGCCGCCCCGCACATCCCCGTGCTCCTCGACGAGGTCGTCGCCGCGCTCGCTCCCGCGCCCGGCGAGACGATGGTCGATGCGACCTTCGGCGCGGGCGGCTATGCGCGCGCCCTGCTGGCGAGCGGCGCGACGGTGATCGCGTTCGACCGCGATCCCGACGCTGTCGCCACGGGTGAGGCGCTGGCGGCGCAGGAACCACGCTTCCGCATCGTGCATGCGGATTTCTCCGCGCTGGAGGCGGCGCTCGACGAGCGCGTGGACGGTGTCACGATGGACATCGGTGTGTCCTCGATGCAGCTCGATCAGGCCGAACGCGGTTTCTCGTTCCAGGCTGACGGGCCGCTCGACATGCGGATGAGCCAGGCCGGGCCGTCGGCGGCCGATTTCCTCAACCACGCCGAAGAGGACGCGATCGCCGACGTCCTGTACAACTATGGTGA
>DASVUT010000308.1:0-4145 GCA_036386955.1 Sphingomonas sp.
CCCGACGCGGGTCGGTGCAGGAGGCGATGCGCTCGACGAGCTTCAGGATTATGGGGACGTTCTGCGGGATCAGGACGGGTCCCGTCCTGAGCGCCTTCGTCGTGAGCGACCCCTGCGTCCGGGTGTCAATCGCTTTGGGAACCGGTCGAACGGTATCCTCGAGGACTGCCGGACCCGGCATGTGCGCTGCCAGGCGAGCCGCCATCCCTTGACGTTCACGGCCTCGACGCCAGGTTAAGGAGCGTGCTACGTCGGCTTCATTCTGCAGATGGCGAATCATGTTTGCACAAACCTCGACTGAGTGGTTGTCGCCATCTAGGTAGCGATTCGCAGATTGTCAATCGACATCTGTGCAAACGCGTTTGTCGACGGTCGAAGTTTGTGCGGACAGGTGGCGCGATGTTCCGTGAGCCGCTAGGCAGCGGCGATGAACGACGATGCACAGGATGAGGGAAGCGGGACCAGCGGACCGATAGGCGTCGGGTTAGAGCCCGGCGAGGACGCGAATCACTCGGTGCTCGTCCCGTTCCTCGGTGATCCGCTGCCACCGGCGGAGGCGGCCATGTGGGCGGCTATGACAACAGAACGCAGGGCGAAGGCCATGCAGCGCCTGAAGACGCTCGAGCGGTGGCAGGACGGTGAAGGCGACCTGCCGCCCGCGCAAGCCGCCGCGGATGCCGGCGTATCGCTGAACCGCTTCTTCGAGATGGCGAAGGCTTGGCGTGACGACAGGTCGCTGCGTGCGCTTGGGACGTTCGCCAAGTCATCCCGCCGCACCGATCCCCGAGAGATTGCCCTCCAGCAGATCGTGGCGAAGGTGATCGGCAAGTGGCCGACCGGAAGCGTTCGGCAGATGGCGATGGACCTCGGCCAGGCGTTCGAGGACGCCGGCGGCGGCAAGGTAGGCCTGAGCATGCTCCGGCGCGTGGTCGAGGACGAGCTGCGTCGCCGCGAGGTCGAGGGCCAGCTTGGCAACGAGATTCAATTCGACTGCTCCGCGTGCTCGCTGCTGCGCCCGGACGATACACCCTACACGCTGTTCGTCGTCCTCGACCGGGGAAGCCAGCTGCTGCTGGGGGCGGCGCTCGGCGACGTCTCCGACAGCCCCACCGGATACGCGGCTGCGGCGAGAGACGCCTTGCGCCGGATCGATGCCGGCAGCTTCGAAGGACTTCCCTGGGTTGATGCCGTGGCGCGCATGGCGCTGGTCGCGGGATTGGATGCCGATCGCTGGATGTCGCTACAGTCCGATATGGCGTCGGCCGGGGTGAAGGCACCGGTGCAGCCGTCGACCAGTCCGAAGCGGTTCGGGCGCTATCTTAAGCCGGCCGTGGGCGACCGCCTCGGCCGTCTGGACATCTGGTATGGACGGACGGTCCCGGATGACGCGCGCGCGCCCAAGGTTGCCGAACGCAGCCTCCGCCTCGAAGTGGCGGATGCCGACGCCTTCCTGGCGGTCCAGCTCGACGAGCACGACGCCGACCGCCGCGCGATGCTTCCCCCGGCGCCCGACGCGAGGCTGCCCGCGGACGTGCTGGTCGCGCTGAGGACGCTGGCTAGCCGCTAGTCGATCCAGATCGCCGGACCCGCGCCCCGCTCGGCGTTGTGCGCGTCGATGGCGTCGCGGATGACGGCGGCGGCATCCGCCTGGGACAGCGGTCGGTCCTTGCGCGAGCGCAGCAGGCGTTCGGGCCGCGCTTCCGCTCCTGTCTTGAAGATGGGCCGCACCTTGCCGATGCGGTTCCCAATGATCCTCGAGAGACGGCTGCGGATCACCGATGGGGACGAGAGCGTCGCGATCGTCTGCGCGTCGGCCGAATGTGTGTTCACGAATCCCTCGTCGATGTCGATGTTTGCCATGTCAGGCTGACTGGCCGCAAGTGCGACTAGCGCGGCGCCGGTGACAGCATCGGACCGCAGCGTCGCTCCGACGATCGCCGCGTCGTAGGCGCGAACCGCGAGCGCGACAGATGGGGTGACCAGGGTCTCGCCGTCCATCACCGGTAGGCGTAACCAGCAGCGTCCGACGACGATCACGCCGCGTCCGGACTGGTCGACCTGCAACCGACGCGCCGCGATCATCATCTTCCACACCGTGGTTTTCTTCGGCACTTCGAGACCGCGCGCCTCGCAGGCCGAGGCGACTGCGCCCATCGCCCGCACGAGTGTAACGTCCGGGCTCAACTTGGCGACCGCCGCTTCTGCCGTCGCTCTCGCCTCCGTGTCGAGGTGCCGGGGGCCGGTGGCGCGTGGCACGCCGCGCGACCGGCCCGACTGCGCGATGTTGCTGGCGGTCGGATAGGCGAGCCATGCACGAACGAGCGCCTTAAATTGGTTGATGCTGAGATCGAGCATCTCGGCGTGGTGTCGCCGGTCGTCGTCGTCGGGCGCGGCGAGCGCCAGGAACGACTTCACGACCGCGATCCGTCGTCGGACCTCGGCGCGGCGCAGGGGATCGACACCGGAGAGGTCGACGTCGTCATTGAATATGGGTGGCGAGGCGACGCGGTCGTCATCTGGTCCAGGCACGGCTGTGCCGCCCGTGTCTTCGGGATCCTTCATTTTCCACTCCAATCGTGATCTCGGATGCGTCGTCGCAGGGGCGCGAAAGCCCGGTCCGCAGGCGTCGCCTCATGGCGATCAGTTCGGCCGCCTTCCCGACGGGTGCAGCGGAGAGCGTGCCGGCGTCGGTCGTCGCGTCGTCCGCGACGGAGCGCTCGTTCCGAGGCAGCGGGATCGCCGACCTGCGGCGCTCGTTAGTCTCTGATGTCGGGCTCGATCTTATGAAGAAGCGCGCGGCGGAAGCGCCGGTGACGCCCGATAGGCGCTACATTGTGGTGCGCGGACGGCTGTGGCGTCGGTCCGACCCAAGACTTTCCGAATTGGAGCGCGAGGCGCTGGTCGATGACCTTATGCGAGCTCGTGCGTCAGTCGGCCACGCGCTGCGGCAGGATGATGCGGACGCGCTTGCCGTCGCGCGCCGACGCGTCGACGAGGCGAAGTGGGGGCTGGGAGAGCGGGGACCGGTCTGGTGGGACGACGATGCTCCAGACGAGAACCGGCGGATGGCCCGCAACTCGACGTATGCCGACTGGTGGGCGGAAGCGGAGCTCGACGGCGAAGATCGCCCGCGACCGTAGAAAGCCGTCGAGCTTATAGTCGGACGGAAATCTGGAGAAGTGAGGCGCACGCCCGAGTCTTTGCCGGCCTACAGTCGCTCCGGCGGGCGGCCGTCAGTTGGGCTCGTCCACCATCCGCAGCAGCTGGGCTAGGTGGACCGGGCTCTCGCAGAGCCGATGCGGTGCGCCGTTGTTCCCCGCTGCTTCGCCGTCCAGCAGGTCGAAAATGCGTCCGAGGATATCGTCCTCTGGCTTGGCCGATGCCCGATGGCGTGTTCCGAGGCCGAGCTTTGCGCGGACGTCCTTCGACGGTGAGGCGAACACCGACCACTCGTCCGGTCCGATACGCGCGTCTGCGAAGTGCTCGTAGCACCAGTAGCTCACCGCTCCGCGGATACCGCGGTGGGCGCACAGGAACATCCCTGGCCAAGCGCTTGCCTCGGCGTCGGACCATCCGGTGAAGAGGTGACCCTTGTTCCAGTTCGGCAGCAGCGCACGGTTGTCAGTCGACAGCTTGGGCTGCGGTCGGACATCGTCCGCGGTGATCGCGGCCGCGGATGCCTCGTCGACGTCTTCCTGGTCCGCCTCGCCCGTCGTGAAGACCACGCCAATACCACGGTAGGCAACTGGGTCGGCGGCGATTCGATGAAGTAGGGTGGTTGCTGTCGAGGGTTCGGCACTTGGCGCTCCGTGTCGAGGCCGCCTTGCCCATGATCGACGGGCATCCTCGAGCGCCTTGTCGCCAACTTCCTGCGCCTTCTTCTCCCATAGGCGATCGAACCACCCTGCGGCGTCTCGGAACGCCTGCGTTCCAGAGCCGTGACGCGTGCCGCACTCCGTGAGAGCCGCAGTTTCTATGAAGCCGATCCCTCGGTTCGATGCGTTTGCCGAAGCGACGACGAGTCCGAGGTCGGAAAGGTAGACCTTCGCGTGCAGGCCCCTGACATGCATCAGATCCGGGTTGTTTGGTGCGCCCAGCAGAACGAGCTCGTCGGGGTTCGTGCCCCCCATCGTCAGGTCGCAGAT
>DASVUT010000309.1:0-2593 GCA_036386955.1 Sphingomonas sp.
GCCCGCGATCGCGCCCTTGCCCGTCCATCCATCGACGAACACCAGGTTGGCGGGATCATGCCGGCGGGCGATGTGCGCGAGTGCCTGGGGATCAATGCCACGGTCGCGTATGATGCTGATCGAGTAGTGCGTCGCATCGACGCCGTTCGCGGTCAGCCAGCGGCGCAGCAAGACACCGATCGGCGTGCCGGCGCGCGCCAGGCTGGCAATGACGACTTCCTTGCCTTGGGCTCGATCCGCCAGATGCGCGGCGAGGCTGGCGATATCCTGCGCGAGGCGGGGTCCGTTGCGCGCGAGCGCCGCGTCATAGAGCGACAGATACGCCTCGTCGGGGACCGACTCGGGCGCGATCATTTCCGAATAATGGCGCGCGCCGGACTGAATCGCGCGTTCCTTGGTGGGCACGTCGGTCGGGTCGAGTGCTACGCGCTTGAGCAGGAACGTGACGTCATCGGCGGCGTAGCTGCCCGAAAAGCCGGTGCGTGCGTGCATCAGAGCAGCCGTCCCGCGAGCTGCGAGCGCGTCGGCAGCATGGCGAAATCGCACAAGGCCATGAACGGCGCGTCGGTCAGGCTGTCGCCGATGCCGACGACCGGCGCGTCGGGGAACCGCGCCTTGAGCGCGGGCAGGATGTGCGCGACAGCGTGCGCCTTGCCCAGATAGGGTGGCATCAGCGCGATGTTGTTGCCGTTGCGGTGATCGGTCCAGCCCGGCGGGAGCGACGGAACGGCGGCATCGACGACGCGGAACAGCGCGTCGGCGTCCTGGTCGGCGTGCTTGACCAGGACGTAGAGCGGTATGTCGCCTTCGGTGAGGACGCGGACCTGGATCGCGGGGTCGTTGGCGGCGGCGATGACGGACGCCAGGCGATCCAGGTCGGCGGCGTGGATCACGGCTTGTTGCGCGATGCGTTCCGCCCAGGCCACGTCGGGGTTGCCGTCGTCGCCCAGCACGACGCCGCCATGCGCGCAGATCGCCGCGGCGAAGGGGATGCGCACGCGGCGGAGCGCATCGAGGCTGCGCGCGGTGACAGGGACGAGATACGTCGTCTCGGTCAGCCATTCCAGGAACCGCATCTGGCGCGGCGTGGCGTAGCTGAGCGCGCTGCCGTCCTTGGCGAAGCCCAGCGGAGTCAATTGTTCGGGGCAGAGGGCGGGCGGGCATTTGCGGATCGTCTGGAACAGCGTGTCGTCGAGATCGACCAGGGCAATGGCGCGGATCATGCCGGCCACCCGATCGCGGTCGCACCCAAGGCGGTCAGGAGCGCGGGGTCGACGCCGGGCGTTTCATGGCAGACCCAGGTGATGCGGCCGTCGGCGGGATCGGCGTTGTAGAGGAAGTTGGGGACGCCGGTATCGTAATTGTCGGCGAAGCGGAGCGCGGTCGCGATGGGGCCGCCGATCCGCACCGGGCTGCGGCTGGTGGCCTGAACGACGACATCGTGGCCGCGTGCGGCCATGGCCTCGGCGAGGCGGAAGGGGGGGTAGGTGAACTCGCCGGTGCCGACGATCCGGAGACGTGAGCGCGGGGGGAGATCGGGGGTGTCGGGCAAGTCCATATCCGGGCTGGTCACGCCGAGGCGGCCGCGGTTGCGATGGGGGTCGAGGCGGCCGAGCGAACCGGCGGCGGCGTCGAAGGCGGCATGATCGTCGGCCGCGACGGGGGCCGGCGTCCATTCCAGGTCACCGCGCACGAGGCTGACGCGCGTTGTCGGGCACGGCAGGCGTGTGAGCCAGGCACCGTCGCCGGACCAGTCGGCGAGGCTGGCGACCACGACGCGCTCGATCGAAGGCCAGCGCGCGAGCAGCACCGCACCGATGTTGGCGAAGGTGCCACCGGTCGATACCTCGTCATCGACCAGGATCAGCGAGCGCGGGGCGGCCCCGAGATCGACCAGGGGCTCGTAGAGGAGATGGGCGGAGGCGTGGCTATGCGGTTCCTCGAAGCGCCCTAACATAGGTGAATCAATGACTTGGCGGGTGGAGTGAAAGTAGAATATATCGTCGCGCCCGCTCGCCTGGCACCATTCGGCATGGAGCGTCTGGCCCAGACCGACCGCCGTTTCGGCCAGCCCGACGATCGCGACCGGGCCGGGCAGATCGACCGGGATCTGCGCGGCGAGATCGCGGACGCTGTCGCGGATGATCGCGGGCGATGCGGGCCAATGGCGCCCGAGCACCTTCGACACGACCAGGAACCCGCGACGCGGGTTGTGCCGGGCGGCGAAGTCGCACAGCCGGTCGAGCGGCCACAGATCCTGCGCGACGCGGACGCGCAAGCGCCCGGTCGGCAGGTCGATCGTTCGGACACCCGACGCCACGGCGCGGGCCAAGGGTGCTTGGGTCAGATATTGACGCCGAACGACTTGGCGAGCGGGCCGAGGCCCCCGGCAAAGCCCTGACCAATGGCCTTGAACTTCCATTCCGCGCCGTTGCGGTACAGTTCGCCAAAGATCATCGCGGTTTCGGTCGAGGCATCTTCGGACAGGTCGTAGCGCGCGAGTTCGGTGCCGCCATCGGCGTTGACGACGCGGATATAGGCGTTGGAGACCATGCCGAAATTCTGACGGCGCTGATCGGCCTCGTGAATGGTG
>DASVUT010000310.1:0-4955 GCA_036386955.1 Sphingomonas sp.
AGGTCGCTACCGCCTGATGCAGGATGGCCACAACCATGAATGGCCGTTCACCGCTGCGGGCAGCGGTCTCCGCCAGGCGCTGCAGCAGGTAGACGTCCTCCGATTGCGGCGCACGCACTACATGCTCGAGGTTCTTGCCGAGTTCGTCCAGGATCAGCAGCAGGCCATCCGCCTGGCCGTTCGCAAGCAGTGCATCCGTGACCGCCTCAATGGCGTGAATCACGTCACTGGGGGTTGGGCTGTCCAGGTCCCGCAGCAGGCGCGGAAGCGCCTTCCCTCCTGCGCCGAGCTTCCTCGCCACCGCCACGTTTCGAAGTCCGCGCAGCACGCTCCTGCCGATTGGTTCCCGGTCCCCGACCACCAGGACGGGCTCCAGCCTCACGTCCGACGACAATTCGCCCAGACCCTTGGGCAGGGCGACGACCGAGCCTGCGGCCAGCCGCGACAGGACCAGCGCAAGGCTCGACTTGCCCGTCCCATAGTCGCCCGTCAGCCGCCAAGCCCGGGCAGACGATCCTTGGCGAAGGCCTTCGGCGAGCCGCTGCAACGTGGACCGCACAAAGGGGGTGACAATGTAGTGGGAGGCGGAACCGGGATCGCCGAAGTCGCGATCGAGCTGCACTGAGCGGAGATGCCGTGGCTGAATCCGCAGCAGGCTCGCGAACGTCTTTCCGACCGGGCGGCTGGCCAGCTCAAGCACGACGCGCACCCTTCCGGCTGACAGTCCCTTGGGCGGCATATATCGCGGTGAGCAGCGAAGCCGGCAGCCTGCGCGCCGTCCGCTGGACGACATGCTGGTTCAGGCTCTCGCGAAGCGCGAAACCCGACCCGGTATCGGCTGAAAGGGCGGCGACCCGTTCACGGACCTCGTGCTCGGACAGCCTGAAGACCTGCCCGGGGCTTGATCGGCCGAAGGCGACCTCGCGAAGAGGGGCGGTCTCCTCGCCATCGAAGTGCCGATCCCACCAGTCCGTAAGCGCATACGCAAAGGTCGCGCTCCCGAGCGACTGCTTCGGCCCCCGATCGAACGAGTAGACCGGCTCGCGGCGACCCCCGTCGAAGTCGCGCTCCCCCGCCGGCCTGACCAGCGCCAGCGCGGTCATCGGGCTGTCCAGGCTCTCCTCGCCCCGGCCGGAGCGACGCGCAAGGTAGCTGTGCAGCCACACGTCGAAATGCTGGCGGGCGGAGACTGGCGACAGCCGGCGGCCGGATTGTTCGGCCTCCTTGAGGAACGCGGCCACGACAATCGACGGGCTGAAGGTGGGCTCCGCCCAGCGGTTGATCAGCAGCTCCCATGCGAAGAACCTGCCGGTCGGACGCGTCGAGATCGTCCAGTGCAGCCACCACAAGGTCTGGACGTCCTCGAGGAAGCGGTCATGGCCGCCGCTGCCGAAGATCGCGGCGCCCATTGGAGTGAGCGTCCAGCCGCCGCGACCGCGCTCGGCGACTCCGAAGGCCCCGATCCAGCATCGCAGCGCCTCGACCATGTTCTTCCCGAGGCCCAATTCCACCACGCCCACGATCGGGTCGGTGAGCGGATCAATACCAGCCTCTATCGCGGCCACCGCCTTCGGCAGCCACGCGATCCGAAGCGCGAACGACTGATGTCCTCCGAATCGGTATTCCGGTGCGATCGTCAGCACCTCAGTCATTCGCAACTACCCAATCGTCTTCTGCGGCGCCGACACGGTCGGACCGCAAGTCCGCGCCCGGGCAACTCCGTCGTCGTGCCCTGGGGACCAGTGGAACTGCCGCCGCGACACTATCGCGTAAACCCTTGGCTGTCACCCGATGAGCGGCAGTTCGCAGCATGGACGCGAGACCTAGCGGGCCACGAGCCGGGCCAGTGCCTGCCGTTCCGGGCCTCGAGCCGAGCACGGGTGGGCGGGGAATGCCTTTGAAGTGATTAACGAAAGGAAAAAATGCGGATCACCGGAATGCTCAACCGGCATGTCGATGACTGCCCGGCTAGCGTCCTGCGTACGCTGACGATCGCCAGATCGACCCCAGACCCCTCGCCGCTGCTACAGTCGCCCAGACTTCGAAGTCATGATCGGATCGGGCTTCGTGGCCGGCAATGCGACATCGAACGGTCGAGATCGACATTGTCGTGTCGCCTCTCGCGTTCCCAGATCCGGTGCGAAGGCGCGCGGGCCCGGATACGGAGGAGTTGCAGCTTGTTTGGGACACCCGCATCGGCCGCCAGGATAGCCATTTGGAATTAGAAGCTGGATTCGGAAAGCTCTTCGGGGTCCGTGAACTTGCCCGTGTGGGGATTCCAGAAAACCTGCTTCCAATCCTGGCCCGTCGCCTCCAGCTGTTCGTGCGGAACCCAGCACTCCCCATCTCCACGCCCCTCATACCGGTACATCAGCATCTGGGTGTTTCCGATAGGAAAAAGCCTCGGCTCGATCAGGGTACGCTCAACGAGCATGCCGTTCACGCGAGCGCTGACCTCGCTTCCCGGCGCGAAGACAATGATTTCGCCATCCGGCGCTACCAGCCCCGCCGTCGGGGCGGCGAGGCCCTCCTCCAGCGTGTCGAACCACCGTTTTAGGTTCGCGACCACTTCGGTCGTGACGAACGCGCCCGCACCCGCGAGGTCCGCCGCCTTGCCGAGCCGGTCGATGAAGTCCTCGAAGTCGCTGAACAATGGCTCGGTCAGACGGAGACCGCCGTAGATGCTATCGTAGATCACGATCGTGTCGGTGGCGCGTCGGGGGATGCCTTGATCGTAGAAGGCGATGTGGGTGTGAGCGTTGTCGACATCATTCGGCGCGATGCTCTTCTCCCGTAGTAGTAGCTGCTTCAGGGCCTCGGACAGGGCTGCCCGGACTGCCGGTTGCGACCCGGACCCGCCCGCGAACCACGGCTCGTCGATTCGGAGGATGACACCGGTCGTGCCGAACTCGCGTTGCTTGCGGGTCATTGCCGGGTTGGTGGCGCGGAGGTCGCGGTAGAGCTGGGTGGTGCCGCCGATCTGGTAACCCAGGACAGACTCGTTGACCTGCAGGCTCACCTCGGCAAGCAGGCCGGTAGGGCCAGTCATGACTCGTCCGCCGACCACATCGTCGGAGCTAGCGCCCACGTTTACGGACTTGTGCAGGATCGGCCGGGTCAGGCCGGTATTCTTCGCCTCCTCGAGGCGGATGGAACGGTCGAAGGACGAAGATCGCCATTCGCGGACCTTCATAGGGCGTTTCATGTGGAGGTACAGCGCGCCAGGATAGGCCTCGCGGATTGCTTGGTTCAACGCGATGCCGCCGATCTGCTCCGGATCGGAGCGCGATCCCTCCTTCAGCTTGTAATTGGCTTCGCCGACCTGCCGAAGCGGGTAGTTGTAGTGCGGCGAGTCGGCCCCGATTGCCGCGATGACGTCGAATTCCTTCGGACGCCGGATCCCCGGTCGTGCCAGCTCGTACACGCGTGCGAACGACGTCGGCCAGCTGATCCCAGGCGGAACCTCCTTCTGGTCGAAACCGAGTTGCTCGGATTCATCCATCAGGCAGCGAGCGTGCGCGAACTGGATGAACCGGTTGTCGAGGTAGAGGTATGAAGGCTCTACGGACCCCTGGTAGTATTCCGCGAAGCTCGAGCCGAAGCGTGTGAACGCGTGCCGCGGCGCGATCACCGCGAAGACGCCGTGAGACGAGCGCCCCACGCGCCCGAGACGCTGCCGGAACGCCTTCCGCGATTGCGGGACTCCGAGGTTCAGACCCACGGTGAAACCCTTCACGTCGATCCCGAGCTCGAGCGCGGACGTTGCCACCACGCCGCGCAGGGCACCCGCCCGCAGCTGGTTCTCGATGCGCGTGCGGTCTTTGGCTTCGTAGCCGCTCCTGTAAGGGAGGATGTCGTCCTGAGCGAGAGCACGGGTCACACGCTCGACACCCTGCCGAGAGTTATGGAACGCGAGGAAGGATCCCGCCGAGACGCCGTCGCACGCCCGGGCGATGACGTCCGTCAGCATCTGCTCGCCGGTCGCTCCCAAGTCCGGACCATCCACGTGCAGCAGCGTCCGCCCGTAGGTGGGCGACCCGTCGTCCTGCTCCATGACTGCGTCGAAATCCCAGCCCGTAAGGCAGTGCATGTGATCCTGAGGATCGTAGATCGTGGCGGTCGCCGCGATGATCTGGAGAGGCACTTCCCCCCGGCGCGCGCGGCAGGCGCGCTTCTTTGCGACGAGGAAACGCCTTATCAGATAGGCGACATTGCTTCCGAACACAGACTCGTAGACGTGTGCCTCGTCGATGACCAGGTAGCGTAGCTTGCAGAGGAGTTCGTTCACCGCCGGGGCGGACACCTGGTGCATGAACCAGGCCTGCAGGAGGTCTGGCGTCATCACCAGGACGCGGGCATTGCGGATCGCGAAGTTCCGATCCTCCATCATGACATCGCCGTGAAGCTCTGCGACGATGTCCTCCGGGAGCCCAAGTTCGACCACGAGCGCGCGCCACCGGGACAGCTGGTCCGCGAGCAGCGCCTTGAGCGGATAGATGATGATGGCCTTACCGTCGCCGTTCAGCAGCTCGTCGAGCACCGCGAGCTGGAAGATGAGCGACTTGCCCGAAGCCGTGCCGGTCGCCACCACGACATTCGCGCCCGCCGCGATCTTCTCCAGCGCGAGGCTCTGATGGTTCCATGCCGTTTCGGCCTGGCCCAGGTTGGCGCGCAGCCAGCCTCCGATCGGGCCGCTGTGGAAGCGCGCCGGGAGAGCACGTCGGCGCTCGGGCCGTGGCGGCGTCTCGATCGTCTCCAAGATCGTTAGAACGCCCTCCGCAATTAGCGTCTCGAACGCCTGCTTCATCGAAGTCATTCCGCGCCTCCATCGCCGGCGCCGGTGACAGTCGCCACCCTCGACGAAAGGGATGCGCCGGAAGGTTTGGCAGCGCTGCGCTGCCCGTGGGCCAGGCCCCGGAAGACCGCGAGTTGACGGTCCAGATCGCCGATCCGCC
>DASVUT010000311.1:0-8497 GCA_036386955.1 Sphingomonas sp.
AGTTGAGTTTGTCTACCGCCATGCGCAGCGCAACCCAGGCGCCGGAGATGGCAGCGGTACGGGTGCCGCCATCGGCCTGGATCACGTCGCAATCGAGCACGATCTGACGCTCGCCGAGCAGCTTCATATCTGTCACCGCACGCAAGGAACGCCCGATAAGCCGCTGGATTTCCTGTGTCCGGCCCGACTGCTTGCCCTTGGCAGCCTCCCGGTTGCCGCGTGTGTGCGTCGCGCGAGGGAGCATGCCGTATTCGGCCGTCACCCAACCTTCGCCGCGGCCGCGCATGAAGGGGGGCACCTTTTCCTCGACCGATGCGGTCACCAGCACCTTGGTATCGCCGAAGCCAATCAGCACCGATCCTTCGGCGTGGCGGGTGAAGCGTGGCTCGATGGTGATGTCACGCATCTGGTCGGGGGTGCGGCCGGATGGGCGCATGGAAACTCTCCTGGGAACGGGTGCGGGCTCGCCCTATCGTTGCCGTTGGGCGCGCGCCAGCCTAGATCACGGTCATGCCCGCGCCGCCCATCACCGACCTGACCGAACGCGCCCGCGACGTGTTCCGGCTGGTGGTCGACAATTACCTCGCCAGCGGGGCGCCGGTCGGATCCAAGACGATCGCGATGGCATCGGGACTGAGCTTGTCGCCCGCGTCGATCCGGGGCGTCATGGGGGAGCTGGAGGCGCTGGGGCTGCTCGCCAGCCCGCATACGAGCGCGGGGCGGATGCCGACCGAGCGGGGATTGCGGCTGTTCGTCGACGGGATGATGCAATCGCTCGAACCGAGCCAGGAAGAGCGCGCCGCGATCGAATCGCGCGCGGGCGGCGGCGGGCCGGTGGAGGCGGCGCTGGCGGCGACGACGGCCGCGCTGTCCGGCCTGTCGGCGTGCGCGGGGCTGGTGATGGTGCCCAAGCGCGAGGTCGTGTTGAGGCAACTGGGATTCGTGCCGCTATCGGGCGCGCAGGCGATGGCGGTGCTGGTCGCGGACGACGGATCGGTCGAGAACCGCGTCGTCGACCTGCCGACCGGCACGACGATTTCGGCGCTGAACGAGGTCGCCAACTATGTCAGCGCGCGGCTGGCGGGACTGACGCTGAGCGAGGCACGGGCGCGGATCGAGCGCGAGATCGGCGACGGGCGCGCGGCGCTGGACGGCGCGGCGCGAACGCTGATCGAACAGGGCTTGGCAATGTGGAGCGAGGACGGCGATCGCCGCCCCGTGCTGATCGTGCGCGGGCAAGGGCGGCTGATCGATGCGGCGGCGGCGGCGGATTTGGAGCGGGTCCGCGATCTGCTGGATGATCTAGAGGGTAAGCAGGAGGTCGCCGCCTTGCTCGATTCGGCGCGCGCGGGCGATGCGACGCGCATTTTCATCGGCGCGGAGAACAAGCTGTTCGCGCTGTCGGGATCGTCGGTGATCGCCAAGCCGTTCCGCGGCGCCGACGGGCGCGTCGTCGGCGTGGTGGGGGTGATCGGGCCGACTCGGTTGAACTACGCGCGCGTCGTGCCCATGGTGGATTTCACCGCCGCAACGCTCGCCCGTCTGATGGGCTGAGCCAGATAAAAGAGTGATGATGAGCGAGACCGAGAACACCGAATCCTTGCGCGAAGAGACCGCTGCCGAGGCACCCGAACTGGCCGAGCATGACGGGTCACAGGCGCGGATCGCCGAGCTGGAAAACCAGTTGGCCGAGGCCAGGCAGGCGACGCTGTATGCGCAGGCCGAAATGCAGAATGTCCGCCGCCGCGCCGAAAAGGAAGCGGCCGATGCGCGCGCCTATGCCACCACCAGTTTCGCGCGCGACATTCTGTCGGTGGCCGACAATCTGTCGCGCGGGCTCGCTGCCATCCCGGCCGAGCTGCGCGCCGACGACAAGATGAAGGGGCTGGTCACCGGGCTGGAGGCGACGGGGCGCGAGCTGGACAGCGTGTTCCAGCGCCACGGCATCACCAAGATCGAGGCGCAGGGCCAGCCTCTCGACCCCAATCGCCACCAGGCGATGCTGGAGGTGCCGTCCGATGAGCCCCCCGGCACGATCGTTCAGGAGATGCAGGTCGGGTATATGATCAAGGACCGGCTGCTGCGCCCGGCGCTGGTGGGGGTTGCGAAGACGCCGGGATAAGGCGGCTCTGTGGGGTGTCGGGTCCACTCGGCTGTGCACTCCCATGGCACCCTAAGCGATGCCGCCGGGATGCACAGTCTGCGACCGTTTGGCGAGTAAGACACAATCGACACAATGGGTCAGGCTAGCTGATATGACCTGATGTAAAAGTCAAAACTTTTGCATCAAGGCTGTGGGCATAGAAGCCCCTATTTGCGGACTTTCGGGCGGGTGCCTAAGCTGACGCATGCCTCCTAATTTTCAGACTGTTTTTGACCTAACGCAGCACACGGGGCTCATCCGACCAGCTTACTGGTTTTTGGCCATCTTCGTGTTCGCCGGCGTTCTCCTTGCGGTGCTAGCGTGGTTGGCAATCCAACGGCGTTGGCGCTGGCGCCGGTCACTTCCGATTTTTGCGACGGTATGGATCGTATTGTGCACGTACTTGATCGTCCTGGATGTCCGAGACACGGCCGCCATACGCAGTGCGGTCGCGGGCGGAAGAGTTCAAACCGTGGAAGGCTGTTTAGATTACTTCCGGCCCGGCTCCCCATACGGAACTAAGACTACCGCCGGTGACGAAGAATGGAGTGTTGACGGGCTTACGTTTAGCTACGGCGCAGGTGAGGTACGGCCGGCCTTCCATTTAGTCTCTACGGCGGGAGGTTCGGTTAGACCGGACGCGCGAGCACGAGTGACGTTCGTCGTCAGCCCCGCCTATGGACGGCGCGAGATCGTGAAGCTTGAGCTTGCTCCGCACGCATGTCCATTGGCGCGTCACGTTGAAGCGTTCGAGCAGCCGTAAACAGGCGTCCACCTTTCACTACTTTACCGCCCTCCTGATGCAAAAATCACGGATTGTGCATCGCTCAAAGATGGCAGAAACGCTCGCGAGCATCGATGCATGACGCTCATGCGCGAATGGCAGCCGATCTGAGCGCATCCCTGCGTTCGTGCTGAGCGAAGTCGAAGCACCTCAGACTAGCGGCCGGTGCCAAGCCCTTCGACTTCGCTCAGGGCGAACGGAGGTGGGGATTACTCTTCGACTTCGCTCAGCACGAACCCTGCGGTGCGGTCCTGGCCGCCCCGGGGCCTCACGCCGGCTGACCGCCTCCGCCCGTGGCGCCAAAAACCTGGCCGGTCGAATAGCTGAGCGCGGGGTCGGCGGCGGCGACGTAGAGGGCGGCGATTTCGGCAGGTTGGCCGGGGCGACCCAGCGGGGATTGCTGCCCGAAGGATTGGAGCTTTTCGGGCGTCGCGCCGCCGCTGACCTGGAGCGGGGTCCAGAACGGGCCCGGCGTCACCGCGTTGACGCGGATGCCGCGCGGGGCGAGCTGTTTCGCCATGCTCTTGGTGAAGTTGAGCACCGCGGCGCGGGTCATGGCATAGTCGACCAAATCCTCCGACGGATCGCCGGCCTGTTCGGACGAGGTGTTGACGATGACACCGCCCGGACCCATCCGCTCCACCGCGGCGCGGGTGAGCCAGAAGGGCGCGTAGACATTGGTCTTCATCGTGGCATCGAACGCGTCCGACGTGATCGCACCGATGGTGGGCTGGGTCTGCTGTCGCGCGGCATTGTTCACGAGGATGTCGAGCCCGCCGAGCTGCGTCGCGGCCTGTTGCACCAGCTTGCGGCAGAACGCCTCGTCGCGCAGGTCGCCGGGGATCGCGACGGCCTTGCGCCCCTCCGCCCGGATCAGCGCGATGACCTCGCGCGCGTCGGGTTCTTCGGCGGGCAGGTAGTTGATCGCGACATCGGCGCCTTCGCGCGCATAGGCGATCGCGGCGGCGCGGCCGATGCCGCTGTCGCCGCCGGTGATCAGCGCGCGCTTGCCGGCAAGCTTGCCCGAGCCCCGATAGCTGGTTTCGCCGTGATCGGGGCGCGGGGTCATCTTGGATGCGAGGCCCGGCCAAGGCTGTCGCTGCACGGGGAAGGGGGGCTTGGGGTAGGTGGCGGCGACGGGTGTGGTCGCGGCACCGGGGCTTCTGGGCTTCTGCGCCGAAGCAGGCGTGACGGCGGCCCCGGCGGCGAGCGCGGCGCCGGCGACGAAGGTGCGGCGGTCGGTGTCGGTCATGGCTGAAACTCCTCGCGGTTGTGATGCTAACCGGTGGTGAAGGGGCTTGTTCCTGCTGTCTTTTCGCATGGGCGCTGCGGCGCTAGAGGACGGGGCATGAACCCCAATCTGACCGCCGAGCGGGCGACCTTCGTTACGCATCTGGAATGCTCCATGACGGGCGAGCGCTATGAGGCCGATCGGTTGCACGGGCTGTCGCGCGTGGGGCGGCCGTTGCTGGTTCGTTATGATCTGGACGCGGTGCGCGCGAACATCCCCAAGCGGATGCTGGAGACGCGGCCGACCGACCTGTGGCGGTGGCGCGAGCTGCTGCCCGTGCGGCAGACCGCCAACATCGTGAGCCTGGGCGAGATCGAGACGCCTTTGGTGCCGATTCCGGTGAGCGGGGGTGCGAATGTGTGGGTGAAGGACGAGGGGCGGCTGCCCACGGGGAGCTTCAAGGCGCGCGGGCTCGTCATGGCGGTGGCGATGGCCAAGGAGCTGGGCGTCACGCGGATCGCGATGCCGACCAACGGCAATGCGGGGGCGGCGCTGGCGGCCTATGCCTCGCGGGTCGGGATCGAGACGATCATATTCTGCCCCGAGGATACGCCCGAGGTGAACGTGCGCGAGATCGCGGTGCAGGGCGCGCGCGTGTGGCGGGTCAACGGGCTGATCGACGATTGCGGGGCGATCGTCGGCAAAGGTGCCGCGCAAGGACGTTGGTTCGACTTCAGTACCCTCAAGGAGCCGTACCGGATCGAAGGCAAGAAAACCATGGGGTTGGAGCTGGCAGCTCAGATGGGATGGCAGCTTCCCGATGCGATCTTCTATCCCACGGGCGGCGGCACTGGGTTGATCGGGATGTGGAAGGCATTCGACGAACTGGAGGCGCTGGGCTGGATCGGGCCGGAGCGGCCGCGGATGTACGCGGTGCAGGCGTCGGGCTGTGCGCCGATCGTGCGCGCGTTCGAGGCGGGCGAGGAGCATGCGGAGCGGTGGGAGGATGCGTCCACGGTCGCGGCGGGCATTCGCGTGCCCAAGGCTGTGGGCGACTTCCTGATCCTGCGCGCGGTGCGCAAGAGCGGGGGCAAGGCGGTCGGCGTCGGTGACCCGGCGATCCTGAGCGCGGTCGATGCGTGCGCGAAGCAGGACGGGCTGCTGCTGTGTCCCGAAGGCGGCGCGACGCTGGCGGCTTATAGGGAAGCGGTGCGGACGGGGGAGGTCGACGAGGAGGAGCGCGTGGTGCTGTTCAACTGCGCGACCGGCCTGAAATACCCGATGCCACCGGCCCCGCAGACGCTCGACCGGCACGCCGACATCGACTTCGACGCGCTGTGACTGTTCGCGTCGCGGCGCTGTATGTCTTTGCGCCCGTGGCCGATCCGGCGGCGGCGCGGGGGGTGCTGCTGGGGCTGGCCGAGGCGGAGGGGGTGCGCGGTACGATCCTGATCGCGGCGGAAGGGTTTAACGGCACGATCGCCGGGCCGCAGGCGGGCGTCGAGCGGGTCGTGAAGGCGGTGCGTGAGATGGCAGCGCACGCGGCGATGTCGGTGAAATGGGCCGATGCCGACGCCATGCCGTTCCACCGGCTGAAGGTGCGGCTGAAGCGCGAGATTGTGACCATGGGGGTCGAGGATATCGATCCGGTCGCGGGCGCGGGAACGCGCGTGGAGCCGGCCGAATGGAACAGGCTGATCGACGATCCGGACACGGTCGTGATCGATGCGCGCAACGGGTATGAGGTCGCGGTCGGCAGCTTCGCGGGCGCGATCGATCCGGGGACCGAGGCGTTTCGCGACTTTCCGGCCTGGGTGGCGGCGAACCGGGAGCGGCTGGAGGGCAAGCGGGTGGCGATGTTCTGCACCGGCGGCATCCGGTGCGAGAAGGCTACGGCGTATCTGAAGCGCGAGGGATTGGATGAGGTGTTCCACCTCGACGGCGGGATCCTGCGCTATCTGGAGGAGGTGCCGGAAGGCGAGAGCCGCTGGCGGGGCGAGTGTTTCGTCTTCGATGAGCGGGTCGCCGTGGGGCATGGGCTGACGCCGGGCACGCATGCGCTGTGCCGGGGATGTCGGATGCCGGCGAGTGCCGAGGAGCGTGCCTCGCCGCTTTGGATCGAGGGGGTGCAGTGCGCGCGCTGTGCGGGGACGCGCGAGCCCGAGGTTCTGGCGGGATATGCCGAGCGGCATCGGCAGGTGGAACTGGCGCGGGTTCGGGGGGAGGCGCATGTGGGGGCTGCGTTTCGGTCTTGAACGACCGCCGTTGGCGTTGAGCGGAGTCTAGGCACATAGGGCGAGGTCGTGACCTGCCCTTCGACTTCGCTCAGGGCGAGCGGGAGTGGGGGTGAACGGAGGTAGGCGGCGAACGGACGGGGAGTGGCCGGCTCGTGCTATCCGAACACCCGCAACAGCCCCTCGTACGTCGCCAGGCTGGGGGCGCCGGGTAGCGTCGCGCCCTCGCGTAGCAGATACGCATGCCGCACGATCTCGGCCTGTTGTTCCAGGCCGTAGCGGGGCAGGTCCCAGCCGGGCTTCATCGCGTAATCATAGCGGCAGAAGGGGTGGCGCTTGAGGGGTAGGAAGATGCCGCGCTGGGTTTGCCAGATATGGCAGAGTTCGTGGAGGAACAGGCCGCGCAAGCCCAACGGCGCGGTGCTGAAATCTTCGCGCCAGTTGGTGGTTTTCGGGTGGAAATGAATGTGCCCGGTGGGTGCCATGGCGACATCGCGCGGTTGAAAGAAGACCCATTTGCGCCGCCTGATCTCGACGCCCGACAGGTCGATGGCGTCGCGGTAGATCGAGCGAGCCAGCGCGATCTCGCCGGGGGTCAGCGGACGGCCGCCGCCGGCGCGGGTTTCGATCACTCGTTTGCGCCGCGCACGATGGCCTTCTGCTCCAGGCGGGTGCCGTCCGAGAAGGCGAAGGTCAGCGTGACGTTGCCGCCAGGCTTGATCCCGGCATTGACGTCGAACAGCATCGCGTGACGGCCGCCGGGCTCGAACGCGATCGTCGCCTTGGGCGGGACCACGACCTGGCGAATGGGACGCATGCCGCCCGCCATGCTTTCGTGCAGTTCGGTGCTGATCGCGATGTCGGTCGATACCGCGATCAGCGTGGCGGCGCGGTCGGGGGCACCGTGGAGCGTGAAATACGCCGCCGCCGGGCGGCCCGGCACCGCGGCCAGCCGCACCCAGGCCTTGTCGACGAACAATTCGTCGGGCTTGGTGTCGCAGGCGGCGAGCGTCGCCACCGCGGCAAGCGCCAGACCCAAGTTACGCATGTTATCCTCCGTCGCATGCAAATCCGTGTTGCGGCATAGGTTCCGCAGCTTCTTGCGGCAAGGCGAACCCCCCCTATATCCCCGATTGTACGGTTGATTGCGCCGCCGAAACGGGGCGCGATCGGCCCGGCACGACATTGTTTGCGAGGGGCAATTTACACTCATGGCTAAAGTTATCGGTATCGACCTTGGCACCACCAATAGCTGCGTGGCGGTCATGGAGGGCGGCAAGCCCAAGGTCATCGAGAATGCCGAGGGCGCACGCACGACGCCGTCGATCGTCGCCTTCGCCAAGGATGGCGAGCGGCTGGTCGGCCAGCCCGCCAAGCGTCAGGCCGTCACCAACGGCGACAACACGATCTTCGCGGTCAAGCGCCTGATCGGCCGCCGCTTCGACGACCCGATCACCAAGAAGGACACCGAGCTGGTCCCGTACAAGATCGCGCGCGGTCCCAATGGCGACGCGTGGGTCTCGGCCGGCGGCAAGGATTATTCGCCGTCGCAGATCAGCGCCTTCACCTTGCAGAAGATGAAGGAAACCGCCGAGAGCTATCTGGGCGAGACGGTGACGCAGGCGGTGATCACGGTCCCGGCCTATTTCAACGACGCGCAGCGCCAGGCGACCAAGGATGCCGGCCAGATCGCAGGGCTCGAAGTGCTGCGCATCATCAACGAGCCGACGGCGGCGGCGCTGGCGTATGGCCTGGAGAAGCAGGACGGCAAGACGATCGCGGTCTATGACCTGGGCGGCGGCACGTTCGACGTGTCGATCCTGGAGATCGGCGACGGCGTGTTCGAGGTGAAGGCGACGAACGGCGACACCTTCCTGGGCGGCGAGGATTTCGACAACAAGGTCGTCGAATATCTGGCCGAGGGCTTCAAGAAGGACGAGGGCATCGACCTCGCCAAGGACAAGCTGGCGCTCCAGCGGCTGAAGGAAGCGGCGGAAAAGGCCAAGATCGAGCTGTCGTCGGCGGCATCGACCGAGGTCAATTTGCCCTTCATCACCGCCGACCAGAATGGGCCCAAGCACCTGGTCAAGACGATCAACCGCGCC
>DASVUT010000312.1:0-1787 GCA_036386955.1 Sphingomonas sp.
TGGTCGCGTTGCGGCGCGATCGCCTGTTCGATCGCCGCATCGCTCAGCGTGACGGGCGCGGTCGGCTTGGGCCCGCACGGATCGCCGCCGAGCGCCAGCGCATAGGCCACGTCGCGGCTGACGCTCCAGGCCTCGCGGCTCCAATCCTCGACCCCACCCGCCGCGATCGTCGCACGCTCGGCGGGCGTGTAATCGCGGATCAGCGATGGCGGCGTCGACGCGGCCCGCTCCGCCAGCGGCGTATCCCAGATCGAATGCAGGTTGAGCCAGCTCGTCCGGTACACGCCGTACGCCGCCTTCACATCGTTGCCGCCCCGGTCGCCACGATCGCCGGCGTGCAGCGGCATGTGGAGATCGCCGACGAAATGGATCAGAAAGGCGAGGGCGGCAACCTTTTCGCGCGCCGGCACCGTTCGGTTCTGGAGCAGCTTCACCTGCCGCTCGATCTGGGCCGAGACGCAATTGCCGTCACGGCATGCGGGCTTCAGGTCGAACGGGCGGCAGATATCGACATTCTGGTAATGCCACGGGCCCGAATAGCTGAACCGTTCGCCCAGGCCCCGGATGCAATCGGGCCAGACGCTGGCGGCCTCGGGCGTCGCCGCCGCGCACGCCGGGGTGTCGAGCAGCTTGGCCCGGCGCAGCATTGCCAGCGCCCGCACGCGCGTCGCCGGTGCCACATTGGCCATGGCGATCCGCACCACCGTTTCATGCCCGTAAACGCCATAGCTCCAAGCCGGCGACGAGAGCAGCAGCGCGCAGGCTGCAATAAACGAGGCGAGGGCGCGAATCATGCTCGCCGCCTACCGCGCCACGCGCGCGCCGACCAGCCGCTCATCCCTCGTCGGCATAGATGGCGACGCGCGGCGCGCCCTCGCTGCTCGCCACGCCGCGGTACATGCCGGGGGTCGTGAACCGCCAGCCGCCGATCCCCGCCGGATCGACGACGATGACCCCGCCGGTGCCGCCCATGCCGCGCACCTCGTCCATCACCGCGACCGCCGCATCGAGCGGAGCCGCTCCGCCCAGGCGCACCCGCGCGCCGATCTCGTGCCCGACACCGACGCGCAGGAAAACCTCGCCCGATCCGGTGCACGAAATCGCCGCCGACCGATCATCGGCATAGGTGCCCGCACCCGGCACGGGCGAATCCCCGACGCGTCCCCAGCGCTTGCCCGTGACCCCGCCGGTGGAGGTCGCGGCGGCGACGTGGCCGTGCGCGTCGCACGCGACCGCGCCGACGGTGCCGTATTTCATGTCGGCGTCGAACCAGTCTTCGCTGGCGCGCATTGCCGCCAGTTGCGCACGCCGTGCCGGCAGGACGAACCAGTCCTCGCCCGCTTGAGCGACCCCTTGTTCAGCGGCAAAGCCGTCCGCGCCCCGGCTGGCGAGCAAGACATGCGGGCTCCGCTCCATCACCGCGCGCGCCAGCGTCACCGGGTTGCGCGGCGTCGTCACCCCGGCCACCGCGCCCGCGCTCCGGTCGCGCCCGTCCATGATCGCGGCATCAAGCGAGACATGGCCATCATAACCCAGCACCGCGCCGCGCCCGGCGTTGAAATGCGGGTCATCCTCCAGCACCCGCACCGCGGCCTCCACCGCGTCGAGTGCCGCGCCGCCCGTGCGCAGGATCGCCGCGCCCGCCTCCAGCGCCGATGCCAGCCCGGCCCTGGCCCCGGCATCCACCTCAGTCGACAGCGAGCCGCGCCCGATCTGCCCCGCGCCGCCATGGATCACCAACGTCCAACGCATCACAACACTCCAGCACTGGGCCGCGGGTGACGCCG
>DASVUT010000313.1:0-3475 GCA_036386955.1 Sphingomonas sp.
ATGGACGAACTGCTCGATCACCGCCCAGGCGACCGCCGCCGCCGCCGTCGCGACGAAGGTGTTGATGAACGCGACCCCGGTGACGCCATTGGCCTCCAGGTTCGATCCGGCGTTGAACCCGAACCAGCCGACCCAGAGCAGGCTCGCCCCGATCATCGTCATGGTCAGCGAATGCGGCGCCATCGGCTCGCGCTTGAAGCCCAGCCGCTTGCCGATCACCAGGCATCCGACCAGCCCGGCGATCCCGGCATTGATGTGGACCACCGTGCCGCCCGCGAAATCGAGCGCGCCCATGCCCCACAGATAGCCCGTGTCGGTTGGCGCATCGGCCAGGAAGTCGGGGCCCGCCCAATACCAGACCATGTGCGCGACCGGGAAATAGACGATCGTCAGCCACAGTACGACGAAGACCAGCAGCGGCGTGAACCGCACCCGCTCGGCAAAGGCACCGACGATCAGCGCGGGGGTGATGCACGCGAACGTCATCTGGAACACCACGAACACCAGTTCGGGGAGATACACGTTGTTCGAAAAGGTCGCGGCGAAGGTCGCGCCGTCGACGCCGGCCAGGAACGCCTTGGACAGTCCGCCGATGAACGGGCTGCCGCTGGTGAACGCCAGCGAGTATCCCCAGCATACCCATACCAGGCTGGCGACCGACACGATCATGAACACCTGCATCAGCACGCTGAGCATGTTCTTGGTCCGCACCAGCCCGCCATAGAACAGCGCCAGCCCCGGCACCGACATCATCAGCACCAGCGCCGAAGAGATCAGCATCCAGGCGGTGTCGCCCTTGTTCACCATGCCCGCCATCGCGGCGGCGTCGGGCGCCTTGATCGGCCCCGGCGCGGCGGCGGCGAGGGCCGGGTGGGCGAACAGGGCCGCAGCACCCAGGCTCGCACCGACTGTCAGGAATCGCATCATGTCGTCACCCCCTCAGAGCGCGGTCTGGTCGGTTTCGCCGGTGCGGATGCGCACCGCCTGCCCGACATCGAGCACGAAGATCTTGCCGTCGCCGATCGCGCCGGTGTTCGCCGACTGCTGGATCGTCTCGACGACGCGGGGCGCGAGATCGCTCGCGCACACCACCTCGATCTTGATCTTGGGGACTGTGTTGGTGCTGTATTCGGCACCGCGGTAGATTTCGGTCTGCCCCTTCTGGCGCCCGAACCCCTTCACCTCGGTCACCGTCATGCCCGATATGCCCAGCGCCGTCAGCGCCTCGCGCACCTCGTCCAGCTTGAACGGCTTGATGATGGCCATGACCAGCTTCACGCCTCGTCCCCCCTTGTCGACCCGCATGCTGCATCGCAACAGTCGTGCCAGATGCGAAACGAGGCATGCAGGAGGGGGCAGGGGGTGCGGTGCCGCTACGCGCGGCCGCAAATTAGGGCAGGTGCGTAATTTTCAGGCAGCGATGGCGCGTGCGGCGTCCAGATCGTCCTCGTCGACCATCACCCGCACGGGGATCAGCAGCCAACTGCCATCGGCGACGCTCGATCCCCCGTCGAACGCGACCGCGTCGATGCCCTCGCTGTCCAGCCGCCCGATCAGGATGTGCGCAAGGTTGCGGTCATAGCGGCCAAGCTCGACCAGGCTCACGCGATGACGCTCGGCGGGATGGCGGGCAGCCCGTCGATGCTCCGCGTCCGCTTGGCCATTTTGCCGAGATAGCGGTCGGGATCCTGTTGCGCGTGCCAACGCGACAGGGTGGTGCGCTCGCGCTCCAGCGTCATGTGCGGCACGCCCCAGCCGCAACTCGTCTGGACGCTGTCGACCGCGATCGTGAACACCTGCCGCGCACCCGGCAAAGGCGGAAACAGCGCCGCGAGCGTCGCGAAGCCTTCGTCCTGCACCAGCGTCGTCGTGCCGCGTCCATAGATGCGCAGGATCAGCGCGGGGTTGTCGAAGGCGCAGAACATGATCGTGATCCGCCCGTCGGCGATCAGGTGCGCCTGCGTCTCGTTGCCCGATCCGCCGACGTCGAGATAGGCTACCGTGCGGTCATCCAGCACGCGGAAGCTGTCCATCCCCTTGGGGCTGAGATTGATCCGCGCCTCCGCGGCCGCCGTAGCGACGAAGAACACTGGCTGCCGCGCGATGAAACCGCGGTGGTCGTCATTGAGGCTGTCGAAGAACTCGGACATATTGACCCCCATGATCAGTGCGCATAGCGTATGTGCATGAAGCACGAACCGATATCCAGGGGCAAGCGGCGTCCTGTCAATCTGTCGTTGAGCGAAGACGCAGTGACCGCCGCGCGAGAACTGGGCATCAGCATCTCGCGAACATGCGACGCAGCGCTCGCGGTCGCCGTGAAGCTGGAAAAGGATCGGCGTTGGAAGGAAGAAAACCGTGGTGCCATTGAACAATGGAACCACTGGATCGAGAAGAATGGCTTGCCGCTTGAGTCGTGCCGTCTGTTCTGATGGCTCAATTTGACGTGTACTGGCTCAACGACGGGTACGTCGTCGACGTTCAAAGCAACCTCATCGACTATTTCGGCAGTCGCCTCGTCGTTCCACTGCTGCCGCTCGAGGGCGCGCCGCCGAGCATCGCTCGCCTTATGCCAGAACTCGAGGTCGAAGGATCTAAACAGATTCTCGCCACGCCGATGGCGTCGGCGGTCCGACGCACGCTGTTAGGCAAGCCCGTCGGATCGTTGATCAAGGAAGAATATGCAATCAAGGCCGCCTTGGACGTACTGATCACCGGAAGCTGAACTCAGGCCGCCGTCCCCCCGACCGTCAGCCCATCGACCAGCAATGTCGGCTGCCCGACGCCCGCGGGCACGCTCTGCCCACCCTTGCCGCACATGCCGATGCCTTCGTCGAGCGCGAAATCGTTGCCGATGCCCAGCACACGGGTCAGCACCGTCGGCCCGTCGCCGATCAGCGTCGCGCCCTTGATCGGCGCGCCCAGGCGGCCGTCCTCGATCAGATACGCTTCGGTGCACGAGAACACGAACTTGCCCGACACGATGTCGACCTGTCCGCCGCCGAACGACTTGGCGAAGATGCCGTTCTTCACGCGGGCGAGCAGCTCGGCGGGATCGTCGTTCCCCGCCTTCATGAAAGTGTTGGTCATGCGCGGCATGGGCGCATGGGCGTAGCTTTCGCGGCGGCCATTGCCGGTGGCGGGCACGCCCATCAGCCGCGCGTTGAGCCGGTCCTGCATATAGCCCTTGAGGATGCCGTCCTCGATCAGCACGGTCTCCCCCGTGGGCGTACCCTCGTCGTCGATCGACAGCGATCCGCGCCGATCGGGCAGCGATCCGTCGTCGACCACGGTGACGCCGGGTGCGGCGACACGCTCGCCGATCCGCCCCGAGAACGCTGACGTGCCTTTGCGGTTGAAATCGCCCTCCCGCCCGTGCCCGATCGCCTCGTGGAGCAAGACGCCCGGCCAGCCCGATCCCAGCAGAACCGTCATCTCGCCGGCCGGGGCCGCGACCGACTCCAGATTGACCAGC
>DASVUT010000314.1:0-10742 GCA_036386955.1 Sphingomonas sp.
CGCAGACGCCCGACTACCCGGCTAATGCGCTGGTGGCGCAGCAAGCGGCGGAGGCGGGGATCGTGCTGCTGAAGAACGAGGCCGGTATGTTACCGCTGGCCCGTAGCGCGCGTCGGATCGTGCTGATCGGCGGCGGCGCGGATGTGGGCGTGCTGTCGGGCGGCGGATCGAGCCAGGTGCGATCGGTGGGCGGTGCGCCGATCGAGATCGCGCTGTCCACCGGCGCGGCGGCATCCTTCGCGCGCTACACCTATCATGCCTCGTCGCCGCTCATCGCGCTCCGCAAGGCGTTGCCCGGCGCGCAAGTGACCTTCGTGGACGGGCGCAACCTGAACGCGACTGTTCAGGCGGCGCGCGGGGCGGATCTCGCCATTGTCTTTGCAACGCAGTGGACGACGGAGGCGCAGGACGTGCCCGACCTTCGTCTGCCCGATCATCAGGACGCGCTGATCGCCGCCGTCGCCGCCGTTCAGCCCCGGACCGTCGCCGTGCTGGAGACGGGCGGGCCGGTGCTGATGCCCTGGCTGTCGAAGGTTCCGGCTGTGCTGCAGGCCTGGTATCCCGGCCAGCGTGGGGGGGAGGCGATCGCGAACGTGCTGACCGGCCGGGTGAACCCGTCGGGCCGGCTGCCGATCACCTTTCCCGCTGACGCGTCGCAGCCGCCTCGGCCGGCACCGGTCGGGCTGGACAAGCTGACCTCGGTCGAAGCGCAAGCGGCGGCAAATCCGGCTAACGCATCGGGTTATCAGCTGCCGAGCTTCCCTGTGGAGTATCAGGAAGGCGCGGATGTCGGTTATCGGTGGTACGAGAAGAAGCAGCAGAAGCCGCTATTCTCCTTCGGACACGGGCTCAGCTACACCAACTTTGCCTATCGCAACCCGGTGGTGACCGGCGGTCGGGCGCTGTCGGTCTCGTTCGACGTGGTCAACACGGGCCGGATCGCGGGTGCGGACGTGCCGCAGATGTACGTAACGCGGGCCGGTTCCCCTGCGCCGATGCGGCTCGCCGGCTTTACTCGCGTCATGCTCAAACCCGGCGAGTCGCGCCGCATCACGCTGGTCGCCGAGCCGCGCGTGATCGCTGATTACGACGTGAAGCTTCCCGGATGGCGCATCGCCGGCGGGCGTTACCGCGTCGCGCTGGCGCGCGATGCGGCGGACAGGTCGATGGTTCTGGACGCCACGCTGAACGCGGCGACGATGAAGCCCTGAGGGTCAGCGCGACCAATAGCGCACATAATCGACTCGCATCGCCTGCGGAAAGGCGCGGTCGTCCACGCCCTTCTGCCCGCCCCAATCGCCCCCGACGGCGACATTGAGGATCAGGTCAAACGGCCGTGTGAACGGCCAGGCAGCCGTGTTACCCGGCTTGTCATTGGCGACCCGGAGGTGGGCGCGGTCGTCGATGCCGATCGTGATCGCGTCCGGTTGCCAGTTCAATTGATAGCGGTGGAAGGCGGTGCAGGCGCTCGGCACCCGCTTCTGCGCCCCGCGTTGCGTTCCGATCCGGTGGTTATATGCCCCCGAATGCAGCGTCGCGTGGATGACATTCGGATCCCAGCCGACCATTTCCATGATGTCGATCTCGCCATTGTCGGGCCATGTTCCATCGGGCGCGAGGGACCAGATGGCGGGCCAGATCCCGCGCCCGCACGGCAGCTTCGCCCGAATTTCGTAGAAGCCATAGCCGCGCGGCTCGCGCGTCACGAGCTTGGCGGAGCTATAGGCCTGTCCGCCCCAGTCCGCGAAGCGTCGCCTGGACAGCGCCTCGCGCCGAGCCTCGATCACCAGCGCCCCCCGCTCGATCCGGGCGTTCTCGGCGCGGTCCGCGGCGTAATATTGTTTTTCGTTGTTGTACCAGCCTGTCGCGTTGCGCGAAGTATCGAACCGCCAGGTCTTGCGGTCGATCGCCGGTCCGTCGAACTCGTCGGAAAAGCTTGGGGCGGTGACCGGGGCACGCATGGGCAGATCGACCTTGTGGTTGGTCGCACCCAGGCTCGCGGCCTGCGCCAGCAAAAACAACAATGTCATCGGTTCACTCCTTAGCGGGCGGATAAAGGTTCAGCGTCTGCCGGATGGCGCCCGGCCTGGCGGCGGCACCCGCTTCGTTGACCGAATGCGCGATCGTACCCTTGCCGCCGCCCAGCGAGATGGTCGTCACGTGCTCCACGGTGACACCGGGCTTGCGCGGCACTTCAACCGCGCTTTCCAGCACGATGCTCGGGTCCGCGGTGAAGTTGGCATACACGCCCATGCCGACCGCGCGGTGGTCGTCGACATGATCGGCGACCTTGTACGCGGCCCAGCCGCGGGTTGCCCCCGCCATATACGCCGCCTGGCTGGGCGGGTCATAGGGCAACTCGTTCTGGTAGAACCAGGTGCGTCCCCGCTCGCCATTCCAAAGCGTCTGGTATTTCTGGAAATGCTCAACGAAAAGGCCATACAGCGCTACGTCGTCGCCGTTGACCACGAGCCCCTGGTCGCCGGTGCTTTCGCTCCAGCCGACATGCACCCGTCCCGCCTCGCGATCGCCATGGTCGGCGCGCCAAATCCACAGATGATCGCCAATGACGCCGTGACTGTTGATCTCCAGGCAGGTTGTCGCGTTGCCGACTTTGGCTCCGCCGACGCGGAAATACAGGTCGTGGAGCGTGATCGGGTTTGCGCGGTGATCGCGCGCGCTCCCACGCGGCCCGACCTCCATCAACACAGGCGACAGTTCGGGCCCCGCATCGAACATCAGCCCGGCGACCACCACTCCGGCCACATCGGCGACCGTCAGCGCCTTGGCTCCGCCCGAAACCAGCAGCGTGGCCAATCCCAGTCCCAGCACCACCGTGCCCGCGCGCGTGACGCGCAGCGGCTGGGTCAACCGGTACACGCCGGGCGTCATCAGCAAGTACCGTCCGGCGGCGAGCGCGGCGTTGATCGTCTGCGCCGGCATATCGGGCTTTGCGATCAGAAACCGGTCGATCGGGATCGACTTGCCGGCCGGCAGGCCCGCCGCCCAACTCACCCCCCGCGTGTCGTCGCGCACCGCCGGCACGAACACCTGCCAAACGCCCGCGCCGTCCAGATACAGGAACGGCTTCTCCCGGATCCTCTCGACCGCCGGAATGCTGGTATGCGGCGGTTCGGGGAAGCTCGTCGCGGGCGCGCCATTGACGCCCATGAACATCATGTTCCAGTTGGCGCCGTTCCACGCCCCGATGGTCGAATTGCGCGTGAACCATTGCTGCTGCGACCCTGAACGGATCGTGCCCTCCACACGGCAATCGGCCATGAACCCGCCGCTCGACCAGCCGCCGTCGTCGAGCCGGAGATCGCCGCTAAGATGCATTCGCCGATAAGGCGCGGCCTGCGACACCGCCCAGCGGTCCACGCCGTCGGGTGGCCGCACGGCCATATTCTCGACCCCGCGCCAGAAGTTCACCAGCGCCATGCCCTGGTTCCAATCGGCCTCGACATGGACATGGCCGTCGATGACGACCTCGCCAGGCAGCGCGCCCAACCCGGCGATCTGCGTGAAGAAGCCGACATTCACATCGAGCGAGTACCGCCCCGGCTTGAACAATACGGCGTAGCGCCGGTCCGTAAAATGTGCGCGCTCTTGCTCTCGGAAGATCGCGTCCAGCCGCGCTTGCATCGCCGCACGCGGCATGGAGGGGTCAAGGACAATGACGTCTGGCCCCAGGTCGGGGGCGGCTGGCACCACAGCCGCTGTACCCCGGCCTGCCGCCATCGCCCCGATCGCGCCCAGCCCGGCGAGCACGGTTCGGCGGGTCGACCTTTCATCCGTGCGTTTGTCAGTCACCTTCTGTTCCTCTCCGTGGCTGCCCGGCATCGTCGACCGGCATTCCTCCGCCGATCTTGTGAGAACGTTCACGATATGGTTCAAGCCCCCCTGGCGGACAATCGACCCGCCGCGGCGTTCAGGCTACGACGACAGGCAGGGGAGAACAGGACCAGATGACGCCAGCCGAACTCAGCATCGCATTCTTTGGGCAGATGCTTGTCATCATCGGCGCGTGCCGCAGCGTCGGCTGGCTGGCCAAACGGTTCTTAGGACAGCCCCAGGTCGTGGGCGAGATGATCGCGGGCGTGATCCTTGGCCCATCGCTCCTTGGATTGCTCGCACCCGACATCCAACAGACGATCTTCCCCAAGGAGTCCCGGAGCGTCCTGTTCGTCGTCGCCCAGCTCGGCGTCGGCCTGTATATGTTCATCGTCGGGCTGGGTTTCCGCGCCGATCATTTCCGCGCCCAGGCTCGCAGCGCCGCCGCCGTGTCGCTGTCGGGTATGCTTGCGCCGTTCCTGGTGGCAGTTGCGATCACGCCTTGGCTGATCGGCATCCCTGGCTTGTTCGCGGAGCGGATCACCCAAGGTCAGGCGACCCTGTTCCTGGGTGCATGCATTGCGATCACCGCCTTTCCCATGCTGGCGCGCATCATTCACGAACGGGGCCTGAGCGGGACGCCGCTCGGCACATTGTCGCTATCGGCCGGCGCGATCGACGATGCGGGCGCGTGGTGTGTGCTGGCGGTCGTTTTGGCGAGCTTTGGAGACGGCGCGGGCGTGGCGGTGAAGGCCATCGTCGGAGGCATCGGCTTTGTTGCATTGGCCGCTACGCTCGGTCCGCGCCTCCTCGCCCCGCTTGGCCGCATTGCGGAGCGTGAGGGTGGAGTGAACGGCAATGTGATGGCGGTTGTGCTGATGCTGTTCATGGCCAGCGCCTTCGCCATGGACGCGATCGGCATCCATGCGGTGTTTGGCGGGTTTGTTCTGGGCACGGTGATCCCGCGCGGGCTGCTGGCTAATTATTTGAAACAACGGCTGGAGCCATTTGCGGTCGTCGTGCTGCTTCCGACCTTCTTCACGTTTTCGGGTCTCAACACGCAGCTGATCACGGTGACCGACCCGTCGCTGCTGCTCGTCACGCTCGCGATTCTTGCCGGATCGATCCTGGCCAAGGGCGCAGCGTGCTACGCGGCGGCGCGGCTGACGGGGCAGGATAACCCAACCGCGCTCGGAATCGGCGCGCTGATGAACGCCAGAGGGCTGATGGAGCTGATCATCATCAATATCGGGCTTCAGCGGGGGATCATCGGCCCCGCGCTTTTTTCCATGCTGGTGTTGATGGCGATCGTCACCACGCTGATGGCTTCGCCCCTGTTCGAACTGGTTTATGGCCGTCAGGCGCGTGCGCGCGGCGATTTGGGGAGCCTTGCTGATGGCGAGGCTCCCGCGCCGTCGCCGGCGGGACGCCGCGCTTAGGCTCGAGCGCCGCCGATCATCCCAAACGTCCGACTCAAGGTGGGCCTTGGCGGCCGCTGACGAAGATAACGCACCCGCCCGCCAGCAGCATGGCGGTGGTCAGGGCTGCCAGCAACGGCCCGAAACCGCGCCCCGGTACCATCCCGATCGCGAGCAACGGGGCGACCACCGACGGCACCGTGTTCCCCAAGTTGAGCACGCCCAAATCGCGGCCCCTCCGCCCGTGTGAGGGCAGCAGGCGAAAGGCGTGTCCCGATAGCAGTGCCAGGAACACGGCATTGGCGCATCCGAACAGCACATATCCGCCGATTGCCAGCGCCAGCTCGGTTCGCGTCGCCATCAAGGCCAACCCCAGCGCCGCCCCTGACGCGGCGATCACCAGGAACGGTTTCCGCGCGCGGAGCCGGTCCGATAGCCGACCAAACAACAGCGCGACCGGAAAGGCCAGCGTCAGGCTAGCCGCAGACCACTGCGCCACGTCCGCTCCCGACGGCGTGCCGGGCAGGCTTTGGAAATAGTAGAACAGGTAACCGAACAGCACTGCTCCCGCGATCTGCGAGAGAAAGCGGGCGAGCAGCAGGAGCAGGAAGTCCGCGCGCGCAGACGAGTCGGGCGGACCTGCCGGCGTGGTGTGAGCGGCTCCGGCGGGCAGGCGGGCGAGGAGGAGTGGAAACGCCAGCATGACCGTGAACGCACCGACAGCTCCCAGGCGCATCCACTCCTCCCCGAGCGCGGGCAGCGTTGCCACCACGCCCGCCAGCGCCCCGATCGGGGTTCCGGCAGCGAGCAGGCCGCCCAGCAGCCCCAGCCGGTGCGCTGGCACTCTGTCGGCGCCCCATGCCGACAAGGGAGCCAGCAACATATTGAGCGACAGTTGGAACAGCACCACGGCCATCAGCAGTTCACTTGGCGACGCTGCCAAATGGAGCGTGGCGAAGCTCGCGACCGTCAGGAACAGACCCGCGCCCGCCCATGTTCGGCGCGTTCCCATGACGTCGCTCAGCCATCCGAAGCCGATATTGGCGACACTGGCGGTGATGGCACCCGCCATGGTTGTCGCGCTCAGCCACTCGACCCGCGCTTCCCCGGCAAGCATGGCGACCTTTGCAGGCAGAAGCAGCGTCAGCAGCGGCAGATAGGCCACCACGCCCCCCGCATTGGCGAATGCGAACAACAGCAGGAACCGACCGTCCTGTCCGGCCCGTCCCACCCGGTCGATCAGCACCGCGGCGCGGCGGTGGATTGGCGCACGATCAGTTCGAACGGAATGACATCGGGTGTTCCGGTCGGCGCCCCGCCGCCCGCAGCCGCGATCAGCAGGTCCGCGGCACGGGCCGCCATCGGCGCGATGGGCTGGCGTATCGCCGTCAGCGGAGTCGAGCTGAACTTCACGATGGGCGTATCGTCGAAGCTGATGATCGACAGGTCGCGCGGAACCTCCAGCCCGTTTGCGCGCGCAACCTGAAGCGCGGCGAGCGCCATCTGGTCGCCGCTTGCCAGTACCGCTGTTGCCGGATCGCTCAGGGCCAGCAGTCGCCCCGCGGCGGCTGCGCCTGAACCGAAGGTGAAGTCCCCGGGGGCGACCAATAGAGGGTCGAGATCAAGGCCAGCTGAGCGGATCGCCCGTCCGTAGCCTTCCAGTCGCGCGGCGCTCAATGTGTATTCGTCGGAGCCCGTGATGAAGCCGATCCGCCGATGCCCCAGCGCCAGCAGATGTTCCGTTGCCGCCGCCGCCGCGCCCGCCTCATCCATGGTGATCGAAAACCCCGACCCTGGCCCCACCGAGCCGATCCTCGCGAACGGGATCCGCCTCGCCGCGAGCAGTTCGGTGATGAGCGGGTTGTCGCCATGGGGCGGCGTCAGGATCACGCCATCAGGGGCGAGCATAAGCAGCGCTGCCGTGATCTCTCGCTCCACATGCGCGCTGTGCGTGTCCACCAGCTCGAGCATCATGCGATAGCCATGCTCGGCACATCGGAGCATCCCGCCAAGCAGCATCTGATCGACCCAGTCGGTGCCGTCGCCCGACCGCCATCCTTCGATTGTCCGATCCCGGTCGTTGAGCGCGAGCAGGAGAAATGACCGGGTGCCGCCCATCCGTCTGGCCGCCAGGTTGGGCACATAGCCGAGATGGTCGATGGCGGCGCGCACGCGTTCCTTGACGGCATCGCGCACGTTGGGCCCGTCATTGATGACGCGCGACACCGTTTGCAGGCTAACCCCGGCTTCGGCGGCGACGTGCTTGATCGTCACGGAAGGTGGTCGTGGCGGCACAGGTTCTCCTTTGGAGCGGCGCCCCGCTCAATGCGTGTCGATCTGAACCAGCGTCAAGTCCGGGAGCCGCGGCCAGCCGATCACGAGGCCGCCAGGAAAGCGGTGACGGTCAAACGCCCCACCGACGGATCGGGCGACAATATCGCGTCCGCCGCGATAGCGCCGCTGTGCAGAACGAAGCTGCGGTACAGGAGCGCGCGATTATACCGCGCCTGGACCAAAGCGGTACGTTGAAACAGGTCCGTATCATCCGCAATGTATCGAGGCGGCGGGCCAGGACCGCCGCGCAACTGGGCGTCGAGCGTTTCCAGATAGGTCGCCGCGCGGCTCTCGTCGATGGTCTCGAATCCGGTCGATCGATGCCGGAAGAAGGCCGTGCCGGTACCGTCGTCAGGCGCGAGATAATGAAGAAGCGCAATCCGCCCCAGTGCGAACGCGTCGCAATGCGGCAGGCGTTGGCGCACCGACAGCTCGGCGGGCGGCGTGGTCACGATCGAGAAGCTGGCGTCGACGACATCGACCCGGTTGTAGTGGCCAAATACATCTCCCAGCACGTCGGCAAGCAACGCGCTCGCTGGCTGGAAGTATGTGGCGGGAAGCTGCGCCCGGATGCCGGGGTAATGATGAGCGGCAGACCCGAACCGCTCGCCGGCGGCGGTGGCGCGAAGGGTGTCGGGGTCGGGCGCGAAGCCGTCGATGATGACCACCGGTTGCTCCTCCAACCCGACGCGAAGCACCGAGATCGCACGTTCGCTGGCGCCGCTCTCCAATCGCATCCTCTTTAGAAGGAGCTTGGTCCCCCAGTCGTCAAGAGAGTTTCTTGCTGCCCGCTAAAGACGACATGGACGGATGGCAGAAAGTGAGAGGCGCACGAAGGACGTTGAATGACCGCAATTGGGTCCTCGTTCCCGACCGTCAGCGATCCCGCTCCGCGCGCTTCCGATCGGCCTTCCGGGCGCGGCTAACAGCGGCCGCATGTTCGCGCGCGCGCTTCTCGGATGGCTTTTCGTAGTGCCGCCGAAGCTTCATCTCGCGGTAAACGCCCTCGCGCTGCAGCTTCTTCTTCAGCGCCCGGAGTGCCTGGTCGACGTTGTTGTCACGAACGATGATTTGCATGTTCTCGCGGCTTCCGATTCTCTGTGCGACGTTATAGGGCCAGCGCTCTAAGCCACCGACGAGAGCTACACGAGCCGAAAAGCCGCGGATGGATGAGCGTCCGGTTGAGGCTTGAGCGAGGTGCGTCGGTGCCTGCCCGACAACGGAGGACGCCGGGCCGCCTTGCTCCCGATCCTGTCCCCGATTACCCCTCTTCTCCATGTCCATGCCCGGCGGGATTACGCATGCACTCCCTTCTCTTCTTTCTCGTCGCGTCCCCGGCAGCCCAGGCTGAATCCGGCTGGATGCCTGCGACCGGTTCAACCTCGGACCGGCCCGTGTACGTTCGGGCCGGTCGGTCGCAAACGGTCGCGCAAGTCACGCCGCAAATTTCGCTCGCTCCCGAGGTCGCCGCCCCTGCGGTCCTTCAGGAACTGGTCACGCGCGGGCTCTGCCCCACGGGCGCAGCCATCAAGGCGAACGCCAAAGGAGCAGTTGCGGCATCGCAGGATGCAGATCGACGCTGTGTGGCGATTTCGATGCCCTTGCCCGGTGGTGGCGCGAGGGTAGTGGTCGGCCGGACCGCCGGTTCGGATCGCCTCAACTCCGATGATCTGGTGAGTGCCGTGGTGGAGCTCGCCGCGCCGCCCGCGTCCGTCGTATCCCCCGCTTCGATCACTCCGACCGCACCCTTCACCTCCGCTGCGTCCGGTGCACGCCCCGTCGGAGCGATCCTGCACGGATCGAGCGTGCTTCAGGGAACTCAGCTGCAGCCAGTGTTCACCGTCACGCCCTGGCTGCTCTACCCAAACGGCGTCGCCGCAGCCTGCCCCGACGCCGACCCTGCCGCGCTGACCCTCGATTCAGCCGTTCTCGACGCGCGGGACGGGTGCGAGGGCGGCCGTTGGCGACGCGGAGCAGCGGGTATCGAACTTCAGGAGGATGACGACGACGATTGGTCGGGCGATCAGGTGTGGGAGCAGCGACCGCTCGCGCCGGGCACAGCCCTCGACTTCGAGGGGTCTGCCAAAGGCGGTTCGGCCAGCTATGCTCCGTCGAGCGGAGTCGCGGCCTTCACCGAACTGCGAAACGGCCGCCTTCGGCTCGCGCGGGACGGGCGTATCGAGGGGGCGACAGTCACGACCGCGGGCTACAATGCCAAGAACACTACGGAAGCGGGCCTCGTCGGGCGATACCGGGTCGACGGGTTCATCATCGAGATCGCGACGTCCGACGGGACGGCGATCCGTCGACCGATCGTCTTCAGCGAACAGGACTCCGCATATCGCGGGGCGTACTTCGCGGGTGAGGCGTACCTCCAGCTCAAGAAGTAACGCCCGATCGAGGCCGGCTCGTGCGAGCTGCAGTAGAACGCGTCTCGCGGGCCGTGTCGCGTGCTGTCGGGATAGCGACGGGGGCCCCGCGCGTGGTTATAACCCTGCGTTACGGGCCTCGGCTCCCGCGAACGCCTGCATCGGCACCGACCCCGTGCATCAGCGGGCCGGCACGAAACCTGTCTCGGTGAGCGTCATCGCGTCCAGATCGACGCCCGAAGCCTTGGCCCCCTGTCGCACCGATGCGGCGATCTTGGGAGCCATTGCGGGGTCACGGCCATATTGCTCCACCATGCCGTCGATCAGCGCCGTTTGAACGAGTAGCGCCTCGGCAAACTCCTGCTTGGCCGCGTCGTCGGCTCGCGCTAGCTCCGATGTGGCGGCAAGCGCGCGTGCGGCCTGAGCGCGCACCGCTTGCGCCTTGGCGCGGCTAGGCGTGCTCGCGTCACCGTGCGCCGCGCCCCACGCGCTCATCCACCACACCGCATAAGCATCGGCAACATCGTCGATGCGCAGGCCCGCTGGCGCGAGCGCCTTGCTCATCGCGGCAAACACGTCGGTACCCGCGAAGAGTTGCTCCATGGCCGCGGCACCCTGATGGTCGGCAGCGCGCGACTTAGCGACAAAGCGCGCAAGGTTGACTTCGCGTCGTTGGAGCGAAGGCACATAGCGCAGACTCGTTGCTGCCGTGGCGGACGACGGCGACGACCGGCTCTGTCTTCCGTCGTCGGCGCGGTCGAGGTCATTAAAGTGCATCCCCAGTGGA
>DASVUT010000315.1:0-1992 GCA_036386955.1 Sphingomonas sp.
GGGCACGGCGCGCGTCGCGGCTCCCGCCACCGCCGCCGGCGCGGCGGCCGGGCCGAGGACGGGCAGGTCCGCATAGGGCCGGTCGAGCCACCTCTCGATCTGCGGCCCGAACAGGTAAGCGGAGCCGGTGAGCGCCAGCCAGAGCACGAACGGCACGCAGAACAGGCCGGCGTAGAAGTGCCAACGCCACACCGCGTCGTAGCCGGGCCAGGCACGCCGGGACGCGGGCGGGCGCGATGCGCCCGTCGCCGAAATCGGGAATACGGACATGATCGTCCCCGTGTCGTCGCGCCGACGCGCTTCGCGCGCGACGGCGGATGGTGGGAAAGCGGCCCGGATCGTCGCCCGGGCGCGGGACGAAGGGGGTCAGGCCCGCCGCGGCGGTCCGGTGGCGGGCGGCCGGAGGTGGGCGGCGCTCGGCCGCGACGGCCAGGCCGCGAGGCGGACCTGCGGTCCCGGGTCCGCGACGGGCGAGGTCGATGCGATCAGCGGCCCCTCGTCGCCGAGCGGCGCTCCCGCGAGACCTGCAAAGGCGCAGGGCGCGTCCGGTCGCCCGCGATCACTGTCGTCCGGATGGTGCGCCATGCCGGGTGTTGCCATGCCGGGCATCGCCGTGGCGGCCGGTGTCAGGCTCATGCCCGCGCACGGCATCACCGAGAACCCGTCTGCGCCCGACGCAAACATGTAGCCGCTCGGCGTCAGCAGCTTCATCAACAACGCCAAGGCGAGCAGACACGCGGCCAGGCCGGGACGATCGAGAAACTGGCGTCGCAAGCCGCTCACGCCCCCGCTCCTAGCTACCCAGGCGGGGTAAATCATTAGAGCAGGAGGTACTGAGGCCAAAGATCAAGGCTCGTTGATGACCAAACTTTGTGAAAAGATCGCACGGAATTGACCCACAAACAGACACTCACGCCAGCATGCCCGCTTCCTAAGAACTGCCGCTTGTTCATGTTGCGACCATTGCCCGGAAGGCTCGAAGATTGTCCCCTTCTATATGGCGGAAGCTGCCGGCGTTGGCCGCCGTTTTGGCCGGCTGTTCGGACCTGGACTGCGCCCCGACCTCCGGTCTCCGCCTCCGCGTGGGCGGCACGATCTACGCTGTTCCGGCGGAAGCCGACGCCGTTCCGCACGAGGCGCCGCGCGCACGCGGCCTGATTAAGATGAGCCACGCGACGCCGGGAGCGGGCCAGTATTGCCAGTGCCGTGACGTCGCGGTGATCGACACGCTGCGCTTCAGCTTTCGCCTGTCCCGCGATGATGCCGCCGAACGCGGAGGCCATGTCGCTGCCACGATCACGCGGACCGACGCCGTCTCGCCGGCGTGGCAGCCGGCGCTGCCGCCGATCGCGCCCGCGGCGATCGCGCAGATCTCGCCCTTGCCGCTCGCCATCGACCGTGCGGACCGCACGGCGCGATTCGACCTGCGCCTGCGCCTGCGCGACGGGTCGGCGCGGTCGATGCCCGTGCGCTGCTTCTGGGCATCCGGATCGCCCGGTGCCGAGGCGAGCGCGATGGGCAACTGCCGGATCATCGCGGCGCTGGCCGTGGGCAGTGCGCTCGAAGTGATCGTTTCGCCGCCGAGCAACGATCGCGACTACGTCGGCCGGCAGCTCATCCACGCGATGCGGGACTCCGAAAGTTTCGATTGATCGAAGAGAGTAGTCCAATCGTTTGCGAAACGGTCCGTCAACTCCTCAGAGAAATCGATGGGAACGGAATGACGCGCGGCCATTGTTCATTTCCTGTCAGCGCTTGGCGTTTCCCACGCCCGCTTCTAATCGACGCGCCATGGACCTGTTTGCGCGCACGGAGGGGATCAGACGTAGCAGCTTAGCTGGCTTCGGCATCGCGATTGCACTCGCGGTGGCGGCGCTGGCGATCCGGCTCGCAATCGGCTCGGCCCTGACCGGCTTCTCGTTCATCACCTTCTTTCCAGCCATATTGCTGGCCGCCTACGTTGGCGGGTTCCGCGCGGGCGCGCTCTGCCTT
>DASVUT010000316.1:0-5035 GCA_036386955.1 Sphingomonas sp.
TGTCGCCCGCAAGCGCGAAGACGTGAGCAACGCCGTGCGTGCGGTGGCGGTCGTGCAAGGTTTGCTTGCCGGACTGGCGATGACCCTGTTGATCGCGGTGTTCCTGCGTTCCGACATGAGCGTGCTGCTGGTCGCCACGAACAGCCATTCGGCCAAGCCCTGGCTGTACAAGCTGGCGGGCGCATGGGGCAATCACGAAGGATCGATGCTGCTCTGGGTCACCGTGTTGGGCCTCGCGGGCGGCGCGGTCGCGCTGCTGGAGCGGCGACTCGCGCAACCGACGCTGATCGCGACGCTGGGTGCGCAAGCCGCGATCGCGCTGGGGTTCTACGCGTTCCTGCTGTTCGCATCGAACCCGTTCGCGCGGGTCAGCCCGGCACCGGCCGACGGCAACGGACTGAACCCGTTGCTGCAGGACCCCGGTTTGGCGTTCCATCCGCCGACCCTGTACATCGGCTATGTCGGCATCTCGATCGCGTTCTCCTTCGCGGTCGGCGCGATGGTGACGCGCGACGTGGGGCCGGCTTTCGCGCGTGCGATGCGGCCCTGGGTGCTGGGCGCGTGGATTTTCCTGACGCTCGGGATTACGGCGGGCAGCTACTGGGCCTATTATGAGCTTGGCTGGGGCGGCTGGTGGTTCTGGGACCCGGTCGAGAATGCGTCGCTGATGCCGTGGCTCGCCGCGACGGCGCTGCTCCATTCGGTGACGGTGCTGGCGACGCGCGATGGCTTGCGCGCATGGACGGTGATGCTGGCGGTGGTGGCGTTCTCCATGTCGATGCTGGGCACGTTCCTGGTGCGATCGGGCATTCTGACGAGCGTCCATTCCTTTGCCGTGGACCCCCGGCGGGGCGCGTTCATCCTGGCGCTGCTGGTGATCTATATCGGCGGAGCGCTGGCCCTGTTCGCGGCGCGCGTGGGCACGGTGCGTGCGGGGACGACGTTCGAGGCGGTCAGCCGCGAAGGCGCGCTGGTGATCAACAATCTGTTGCTGACGGTCATCCTGGCGCTGGTGTTGATCGGGACGCTCTACCCCGTCGTCGCGGCATCGTTCGGCGTGCAACTGTCCGTCGGGCCGCCATTCTTCAACAAGGCGGCGGGGCCGATCGCGCTCGTGCTGGTGGCGGTGATGGCGGTCGGGCCGTTGCTGCGCTGGCGGCGCGATACGGTGCGATCGGCACTCGGGCGCGGGGCGATCCCCGCCGCGGCGCTGGTCGTCGCCGCACTGGTCGCGGTGCTGCTGCTGGCACCCGCGATCGGCGTGCTGCCGACATTGGGGTTGGCGCTTGCTACCGGTGTGGCGGCCGGCAGCGTCGCGCCATTGTGGGGCCGTAAAGTGCGCCGGACGCCCTTGTTCACCTGGGGCATGGTGGTCGCGCATCTGGGCATCGCGGTCAGCCTGGCCGGGATGGCATGCGACGCGGCGTTCACCAAGGAAACGCTGATCGCCACGCGGATCGGCGAGGTGCAGCGCATCGGCCCGTTCAGCGTCACGCTGGAGCAGGTCGTGCCGACCGCGGGTAACAATTGGTCCGCGCTGGAGGCGCAATTGAGCGTCCGGCGCGGCGATGGCGCGGCGACCACCATGCGCCCGCAATCACGCTTCTTCGCCAATCCGACGATGGTGACGAGCGAATCGGCGATCGCGACCCGGCTCGACGGACAGTTGTACACCGTGCTCGGTCAGCAGGACGCCAGCGGGCGATGGCAGATACGCTTGTGGTGGAAGCCGTTCGTGACGTTGATCTGGCTGGGCGGGGTCCTGATCGCGTTGGGCGGAGCCCTGTCGCTGATCGGGCGAATGCGGCGCGAACGGCGGATCGGGCCGCGCGTGGAGCAACTGGCGTGAGGATGTTGCCGAGCCGGTTGCTGCTTGTCCTGTCGGCAGGGCTGTGGGCGGCACCTGCACTGGCGCAATCGAGCCTGCCACCGGCGCGCTATGCCAACACCCAGATCGCCGACGCGGCCAAGGAGGCCGAGGCGCGCAAGCTGATGGAGACGCTGCGGTGCCTGGTGTGCCAGGGGCAGTCGATCGCCGACAGCGATGCCGAAATGGCCGCCGATATGCGGTCGCTGGTGCGTACGCGGATCGCCGCCGGGGAGAGCGCGGCCAGCGTGCGCGGGTGGCTGATCCGCAGCTATGGCGATTACGTCACCTATGATCCGCCGCTGAGCGCGGTGACGGCACCGTTGTGGCTCGCGCCGCTGCTGCTGCTGGCGATCGGCGCCCTGATCGCGGCGCGCAGTTTTAAAAGGAAGAGCGGCTGATCGGCTGGGTCACGTTGGGGGTGATCGGCGTGACGGCGTTCATCGCCTTGCGCCTGTTCGGCCTGTCGCGCGGGTTTGCCGGGCTCGCGTTAGGCGCGCTGGTTCTCGGCGGGGTCGGCTATGCCGTGCAGCAGCGCGCCGATTTGCCCGGTAAGCCGGTCAGCGCGCAGGCGCGGGCGATCGACGTAGACCCAGGGCTGGTCGCGTTTCGCGCCATGATCATGCCCGGCACGGCCGCGGACCGCGCGATCCTGGAGGCCGCCGATACACAGATGCGCCGCGGCGACACGACCGCGGCGGTTCAGAGTCTGGTCAGCGCGGTTCGCGCCGCGCCTCGCAATGCGACGCTGTGGACGGGGCTGGGCGGTGCGCTCGCCGCGCATGACAGCGGCCAGATGTCGCCGGCGGCGCAGTTCGCGTTTCGGCGCGCCGTGCAACTGGCTCCGCGCGAGCCGGGGCCGCCATTCTTCTTGGGCATGGCATTGATCCAGTCGGGCGATCTGCCCGCCGCCAAGACAGCGTGGCTGCGCGCGCTGGCGCTGGCACCGCGCGATGCGCCGTACCGGGTCGATATCGCCGAACGGCTGGTGATGGTCGACCAGTTTCAGGCGATGATGGATGCCGCCCAAGCCCAGCAGCAACGCCAGCCTTGAGGGATCAGACGAAGGGTCGGTTGAGCCGGACAATCGCCCAGTTCAGCCAGGCGGCGAAGCTGACCCAGAGCAGATAGGGCACGATCAGCAGGCTCGCCTTTTGCGAGATCGGCCACAGCCCCACGACCAGCGCGACCAGCGACGCCCACAGGAACACGACCTCGATCAGCGCCCAATCGGGCCGCCGCCAGCGAAAGAAGATCGGGCTCCACAACAGATGCGCCACCGCGTTGGTCGCGAACAGGATCACGACGGCGGTGCGCTCTGCCTGGTCTGACGCCGCGTTCCAGCCGATCACCGCCGACCAGGCGGCCAGCCCCAGGATGATCGTCCAGGCGGGCCCGAACAGCCAGTCTGGGGGCTGCAGCGATGGCTTGCGCAGATTCTTGTACCACGGCCCGATCGGCGTCATCAGCCCTCCGATGGCACCGAGGAAGATCGCGACCGATGCGGCGATTATGGTCGGTGTCGAAGGCAAGGCGTCGTCCGGCTTGTGGAGTGTCCAACCCGTGTTACACGTATCGGATGCGTGTGTCCTTTCCCTTTTCCGCGATCGTTGGCCAGGACGAGATGAAGCAGGCGCTGACCATCGCCGCGGTGGACGCGCGCATCGGCGGCGTGATGGTATTCGGCGACCGCGGCACGGGCAAATCCACCGCAGTGCGCGCGCTCGCCGCGCTGCTGCCGCCGATCCCCGCCGCCGATGCGGGGTATCAGGACGGCACCCCGCGCAAAGGCAACGTGCCGGTGCCCTTCGTCGACCTGCCGCTGGGCGCGACCGAGGACCGGGTGGTCGGCGCGCTCGATCTGGAACGCGCGCTGGGCGCAGGCGTCAAGGCGTTCGAGCCGGGGCTTCTCGCGCGCGCCAATGGCGGGTTCCTGTATATCGACGAGGTGAACCTGCTCGAGGATCACATCGTCGACCTGCTGCTCGATGTCGCAGCATCGGGCGAGAATGTCGTCGAGCGCGAAGGCTTGAGCGTCCGGCATCCGGCCCGGTTCGTGCTGATCGGCAGCGGCAATCCGGAAGAAGGCGAGTTGCGGCCGCAATTGCTCGACCGGTTCGGCCTGTCGGTCGAGGTGCGCACGCCGCAGGTGCTGCAGCAGCGTGTCGAAATCCTGAAACGCTGCGACGCGTTCGAGCGCGAGCCTGCGGCCTTTGCCGAACAATGGCACCGCGCCGAGCGCAAGACGCTGAAGCGGATCGCGCGCGGGCGGGCGGCCCTGGCCGGGGTGGCGATATCGGATGCGGTGCTGACCTTTGCCTCGCGGCTGTGCATGGCGGTGGGGGCGGACGGTCTTCGCGGCGAGCTGACGCTGATGCGCGCCGCGCGCGCGCTGGCGGCGCTCGACGGGCTGGAGGCGGCAACGGTCGATCACATCGCCGCGGTCGCGCCGATGGCGCTGCGCCACCGGCTGCGCCGCAATGTGCTGGACGAAACCGGATCAACGGTGCGGATCGAGCGGGCGCTGGAGGAGATGGCGCCCCGGACGCTGGCGGCGTGAACGCGCCGGGCGAGGGGCCGCCCGACGCGCTGGAGGATGCGATGATCGCGGCCCGGTTGTGCGCGATCGATCCCGGGCTCGGCGGCATGATCCTGCGCGGTGGCGAACCCTTGCGCGATACGGTGATCGCGGAGCTGCGCGCTGGGTTGCCGGAGGACGCGCCGTTGAAGCGGATGCCCGCGCATATCGACGATGACCGGTTGCTGGGCGGCATCGACCTGACCGCGACGCTGGCGCTGGGCCGCGCGGTGACGCGCACGGGGTTGCTGGCGGAGGCGGATGGCGGCGTGCTGGTGGTGCCGATGGCGGAGCGATTGTCCGATGCGCTCGCCGGGCGGCTGGCGGCGGTGATCGACACGGGCGAGCTGGTCGTCGAGCGCGACGGCGCGGCGATGCGCGCCGATGCGCGGTTCGTGACGGTGGTTATGGACGACGGGGCCGAGCCGGATGAGCGCGCGCCGGCGGCGCTGGCGGAACGGGTGGCGTTCTGGGTGGATTTGACTCAATCCTCCCCGGGACGAGGAGGGGGACCGCTCGGAGAGCGGTGGAGGGGGCTCACCCCAAGTGCAGCGCTCGTGGCCCGCCCCCTCCACCATGCTTCGCATGGT
>DASVUT010000317.1:0-1539 GCA_036386955.1 Sphingomonas sp.
GTTCAGGACGTAGCCGCCGGCGAGCAACTGGCTCCCGAACGGCCCTTCGACCGTGGAGGTCATGGTCGCGATGTCGCCGTCGCGGTCGATCGCGATGAAGTGCGTGGTCGACGGCACTTCGCCCGACATCGCCGGCACGCGCGGGGCGGCGCCCGCGGGCGTGCCCGGTTCATAGCTGCCTCGCGCCCGCTTCGTCCCGATCAGCCGGGATCGCGCGGCGATATAGGCCGGGTCGATCAGCCCGGCGACGGGGACCGCGACGAAATCGCGGTCGGCCAGATAGGTGTCGCGATCGGCATAGGCGAGCTGCATCGCCTCGCCGATCAGATGCCACGACGTGACCGAATCCTTGCCGAGCGCCTTCAGGTCGAAGCGTTCGAGCATCCCCAGCACCTGCAGCACGGTGATCGCGCCCGATGATGGCGGCCCCATCCCGCACACCCGGTAACCCCGATACGCGCCGCAGATCGGCGCGCGTTCCTTGGCTTCATAGGCGAGCAGGTCCGCCGCGGTCATGTCGCTCGGCGCGACCGGTGTGGAGGTCACCGCATCGAGCAGCGCCTTGGCATTCTCGCCCGTATAGAACGCGTCCGCACCCTCATCCGCGATGCGGCGCAGCGTCCGCGCGAGCGCCGGGTTCTTCACCAGCGCGCCGACGGCGAGCGGCTTCCCATCATCGGTATATTGCCGCGCCGTGGCAGGAAACGCCGTCCAACGCGGCGACATCATGGCGGTCGAGTTGGCGAGTGGCGGGGTGACGCGGTAGCCTTGCTCCGCCAGCCGGATCGCGGGCGCGAACAGCGACGCCCAAGGCAGCTTGCCCCATTTCCTTTCCGCCAGTGCCATCAGCCGGATGTTGCCCGGCACGCCCACCGATCGCCCGCCGGGCGCCATCTGCCCGAAGGGAAGTGGGTTGCCATCCGGCCCCAGGAACCGCGATGGCTCGGCGGCGGCAGGGGCCTTTTCGCGCCCGTCGATCGTCTCCAACAGCCCGGTCTTGCCGCCGTGATGGACCAGGAACCCGCCCCCGCCGATCCCCGACGATTGCGGCTCCACCACCGTCAGCGCCAGCATCATCGCCATCGCCGCATCGGTCGCACTGCCCCCGGCGCGCAGGATTTCCTGCCCCGCCTCGGTCGCACGCGGATCGGCGGAGGTGACCATCCCTTGCGCCAAGAGCGGGGAGGGGAGGGCGAGAGCCGCTATAGCGATCAGGTACTTCATCGCGGCAAACCGTAGCGGCAACACGCGCTTCTTCAATCCTCCGCGGAACGGAGTGTCAGGTTGGACTGCCCCCGGCAGTCCAAGATCATGCCGGGGGCATGATCGACCTGACACTGGGGACCATTTGCTTCTTCAGCAAATGGTGGAGGGGGGCTCCGAGCTAGGAAACGACACCCACCGCCTCGCACACGCTCGCGAATCCGTCCCGCGCGAGCAGTGCATCGAGTTCGCGCAGCATCCGCCGCGGCAGCCCCGCGCCCCCGTACACCAGCCCCGTATAAAGCTGACACAGACTCGCCCCTGCCCGGATGCGGG
>DASVUT010000318.1:0-4279 GCA_036386955.1 Sphingomonas sp.
CCAGCCCCGCGACTATCGCGGGTTCCGACAGCAGCGCCTGGCTGGCCGGACGCGCCCTGCCGATCGAGCCGTAGATGTGGCTGAATGAATCCTCCATCGACACCGCCTGACGGCCGGTGACCTGCCAATCCTCCTCCAGCCGGCCGAGGCACGGGAGGATCCACGTCTCTTGGCTGGGCGTCAGGTGCGATTTGTTGAGCTTGGTCGCGATGTGCACCGCGATCGGCAGCTTGGCCCAACCCGCCTTCAGCGCGGCAAATTCGGGTGCCGCGCGCAGGAAATTGCCGCCGAGCTGGACAAACCCCTGCGCGGTCCCGGCGATCACCTGACGACACGTCTCCACCGTATCCCAGCCCTTCTCCGTCGGGGGTTCGAACCCGAACAGCTCGCGCAAGGCAACGACGGGGGCGAGTTCGGTCTTTTCGGTAATCCCGACGGTGCGCTGGCCCTGGACATTGCTGTGACCGCGCACGGGGCCGGGCCCCGCGCCCGGGCGGCCGATGTTGCTGCGCAGGAGCAGGAAGTTGACGATCATGTAGATGCTGTCGACGCCCAGCCGGTGCTGGGTGATGCCCATGCCGTACACCGCGATGACGCGCTCCGCCTTCATATAGACACGCGCCGCGGCCTCGATCGCGGCACGGGTCAGTCCGCTTTCGGCGACGATCATGTCCCAATCGGCCGACCGGCAATAGGCGGCGAAGCCTTCGTAGCGGGCGGTGTGCTGGTCGAGAAACGCCTGGTCGACGACGCGCTTCCCGCCGCTCGCGACGGCGGCGTCATCGGCATCAATGACCAACTTGCAGATGCCGAGCAGCGCGGCGATGTCGCCGCCGGCGCGGACCTGATGATATTGGCTGGAGATGCGGGTCGAGCCGCCCGTCGCCATTTCGATCGGGTTCTGCGGATCGGTGAACTTTTCCCAACCGCGCTCGCGCAAAGGGTTGAAGGTGACGATGTCCACGCCCCGCTTGGCGCAATCGCGCAGCGTGTGGAGCATGCGCGGCGAGTTGGTGCCGACATTCTGCCCGAAGACGAAGATCGCGTCGCACGTGTCGTAATCGTGAAGCTGAATGGTCGCGACGGGTGATCCGATCGCGCTTTTCAAGGCGACAGAAGTCGTCTCATGGCACATGTTCGAGCTGTCGGGCAGGTTCTGTTGCCCCCACATCCGCGCGAACAGCGCGTACATGAACGACGTTTCCAGGCTGGCGCGGCCCGAGGCGTAGAGCACGACCTTTGTGGGATCGAGCGTCTTGAACTTGGCACCGATGGCGGCGAACGCTTCGTCCCAGCTCGCCGCGACATATCTGTCTGTCGTGGTGTCGTAGCGCATCGGGTGGGTCAGCCGACCCGCCTGTTCCAGGTCGTGGTCGAGCCAGGTGTCGAGCTCGGCTACGGTGTGGCGCTGGAAGAAATCGGGGGTGACGCGCAGGTTGGTCAGTTCCCACGCGGTCGCCTTGGCCCCGTTTTCGCAGAACTCGGCGAGGTGCGGCTTGGCGGGCTTCCCCCAGGCGCAGCTCACGCACATCACGCCGCCGGGCTTGTTCTGGCGGCGCAGCGTGTCGAGCGTGTCGGGGCCGGCGCGTTCCTGGGGCAGGATCCGCGCCAGCGACTTCATCGAACCCCAGCCGCCGGCCGCGCCCTGATAGTCCGTGATCTCGGTCTTGCCGCCTTCGCCCATCGCCCCGCCCCCTCGCCTGTCCCCTGTTCAACGAAGCGTAGCAGCGCCGGTTCAAATCCGATCCGATCGCGACTAGATGGAGGTTATGAAAACACACTCCACCCGCATGCTGATCCTGGGTTCCGGCCCCGCCGGGCTGTCCGCCGCCATTTACGGCGCGCGCGCCGGCATGAAGCCGATCGTCGTCCAGGGCATCCAGCCGGGCGGCCAGCTGACCACGACCACCGATGTCGAGAATTATCCGGGCTTCGCAGACGTGATCCAGGGCCCATGGCTGATGGAACAAATGACGAAGCAGGCCGAGCATGTCGGCACCACGATGATGTGGGACACGATCGTGGGTGTCGACCTGTCGACACGTCCATTCCGCCTGATCGGCGACGGCGGCGATGTGTATGAGGGCGAGGTGCTGGTGATCGCCACCGGCGCGCAGGCGAAGTGGCTCGGCATCGAGTCGGAAGAGCCGATGAAGGGCAAGGGCGTCAGCGCGTGCGCGACGTGCGACGGGTTCTTCTATCGCGGCAAGAAGGTGGCGGTGATCGGCGGCGGTAATACCGCGGTTGAGGAGGCGCTGTACCTGACCAACCATTCGCCCAATGTGACGCTGATTCACCGCCGCGATTCGCTGCGCGCCGAACGCATCTTGCAGGAGCGGCTGTTCGCGAATCCGAAGATCACCGTGCTTTGGAACAAGGAGGTACGCGGCTTTGTCGATGGCGGCGGCACTGCCGGGTTGGTCGGGCTCGACCTAGCGGACCGGCTCACGGGATCCGCGTCGCGGCTGGAGGTCGATGGGGCGTTCGTCGCCATCGGACATAGCCCGGCAACGGGGCTGTTTCGCGGGCACGTGGCGCTCGACGCCGATGGCTATATCGAGGTGGAGACGGGCACGACGCGGACGAACGTCCCCGGCGTGTTCGCGTGCGGCGATGTGGCCGACAAGGTCTATCGCCAGGCGGTGACCGCGGCGGGGACGGGGTGCATGGCGGCGTTGGATGCCGAACGGTTTCTGGCGCATGCTGCGTTCGAATCCGATGCCGCCGCGATGCGCGAAGTGCCGCGCGAGAAGGAGAATGCCGAAGCTACCTGGTGAGCGCGGCCTGAATGGCGGCCGCGAGCGCATCCCCCGCGCGGGCGAAGCTGTGCGAGGCGGTGTCGACCGTCACCACGGGTACTCGATCGCGGATGGTGGCGAAGGCGACACCGGTCCATGATTGTTCGAAGAGTTGGGCAGTGCGGTCGCCCTGCGCTAGCACCAGCTTAGCGGGCAGGTCGGCGAGTCCGAGGGCCAGGCGTGCGGAGAGAACGGGTTCAGGCGCCGTGCGAGCCATGCTGCGCAACCCCTTGATAAGCTTGATGGGGCTGAAACCTCGCCGCCAGGATCGAACGTCGCGCAGCCGCGCCAGGTAACGCGCGCGGGTCGCCACGGGGGGCGGGGGGGCGTCGTCATGGCCGAGCCAGGGGTTGGCGAGGATGGCCGCGTCGAGCCCCGCTTCGCGACCGAACAGCGCCAGGGTCGTGGCGGCATCGCAGTTGCCGAAGCCGACGATGCGGGTGAGTTGCGGCTGTTCGGCGCGGAAGACGACGATGGCGGCGGCAAGATCGGGCGCGGCGCTTTCCCAGCCATGGTTGGCGCCGCTCGAATCGCCGATGCCGCGCCGATCGTAGCGCAGGACCGGGATGCCCTGAGCCGCCAGCGCTTGCGCCAGCATCGCCATGCCGCGATGCGCGCCGATCCGGATCTCGTTGCCGCCCGAGACGATCAGGACGCCGGTCGTGCCGGGCGCGGCATCGAGCGTGCCGATCAACCGTTCGCCCTCGCACGGGAACGCGATCAGGCTTCGCATGCACGGACCCAATCTACGATGTCTTCGGCCAGGAGCTGGACGAGCGCCATGTCGTTGCCGGGCTCGGCGCGCCGCCACAAGGGCGACCCTTCGACTTGGCGGTCGGCGGGCGAGGTGTCGGTGGTCAGGCGAACGATGCGGCGGGGGACGCCGGGCTCGTCGAACGGCTCGGCATCGGCAAGCGCGGTCAGCAGCGCGGGCGAGACCAGGTTGCCGGCGACCTCGACCGGGTCTTCGCTGCCGAACAGGCCCCAGCGGTCGGTCTTGCGACCCGCGGCGGCGAGCAGGCGGAGTATGTCGCGGAGCAGTTCGTTGCCCGATTGCGGGGTGAGGTACCACCGGCCGCGCAAAGGGGCGAATGCGTCGAGCAGCGCGCCGCTGCGAAGGCCGATGCCGTAGCAGCGCCCCGCGCCGACGCGCTCGACCAGCGCCTCATACGCTTCTTTCATCATGAACAGCGTTGCCGTGCGTGTGGCGATCAGGCTTTCGCCCTGGCCGGGCATGTCGGGGAGCACCCCCGCGATCCCGCGATCCGCCAGCGCGCGGAGGATCGACACGGCAAATGCCCGCGTCCGATTCGCCTCCTCGAACAAGGGCAGGGCGATCACCACGATCGGGCCATCGGCGGGGCCGAACCGCAGCATCGCTTCACGCCCGCCGGACCAGTCATAATGATCGATCCGGGCGTCCGTCATGATGTCAGGTAAAGGTCTTGCGGCTCGCGAAGGTCAGGAGCGCGCCATAGGTT
>DASVUT010000319.1:0-2314 GCA_036386955.1 Sphingomonas sp.
CAGGTCCGCCGATCCGCCGCCGACCACGCCCAGATACCCATCGGGCTGCTCGCCCACCGTGCCCGCCGCCCGCGCCGCCGCGTACGCCGGATCGCGCTGCGCCCAGGCGACGGTCGCGACGCCCGCTGCGGCGATGATCGCCAGGCTGATCATGATGGTACGCATATCAGAATATCCCCGGGTTCTGCTGAATCAGCGACTTCGCCTCGCCATCCAGCCGGTACACCACTTGTTGCGTGACGTTGATGTTCAGATTGATCTCGATCGGCTTCGTCGGTGCCGCGATATTGACGCATCCGCCGGTCGTCGTCGCCAGGAACAATAGCGCCTGCTTCATGGTGGGTCCTGTCATGATCATGGACGGGTCTCGCTTGCGGGAGGCTGAACGGGGGGCCGGCGTTCCATCAGCGCGGGTAGGTTGCGCTGGATGAGCCGCTTGGGATCATAGAAGCTCTGCGCTGAATCGAGCAGCCCGCGAAACGGCGCGCGGATGCGGATGTTGAACACGAACGGCAGCCGCTGGAGCCGACGGACGAGGAAGTTCGTCTTCGCGCCCTCACCCTGGCTGACCCCGGCGAACCGCACTTCCGTCACCATCTCGCCCGCCAGCGGCCCGTTCATGGTGATGTTCAGCGTGCGATAGCGGATCGAACGCAGCGCCTGGAACGCCAGATTGCCCCACACGCCCAGATCCTTTTGCGTCAGCTCGCCGACATAGGCGATGCCGCCCCCGCCCGCGCGCACGGTCAGGCGCCCGTCCTCGATCCGCCCGCCACTCGCGTCGAAGATCATCGGCAGCACCCCGTCGAACACGCCGGTGGCGTTCAGATTGTCGAAGTCGAACTGCTGCAGGAACCGGTCCGCCGCCATGCCCTCGACCAGGAGGGTCAGGCGCTTGGGGCGATCCTGGCCGAAATCGAGCAACGTCGGTGCCAGTGTCAGCGTGCCGCCCGCGAACGGCCAGCGCCCGCCCGTGACCTCCACCTCGGTACTCGACCGCGTGCGATATCGGATCACGCCATCGGTCACGGCGATGCCCGGGTTGATCGTCGCCACGCGCGCGACCTGATCGGGCGCACTGCGCAGCGACAGCAGGTCGTCGAACACGATCTCGCCCGTGATGCCCGTCACCGGACCGAAGGCGGCGGCCAAATCGGTGCCATCGGTGCGAAACCGCCCTGTCGATGTCACGCCACCGGGGCCCCAATCGATCCGCCCCGTGCCCGCGACCGTGCCGCGCACATCGGCGATGACGCCGAACGTCACCCGCGTCAGCAATTCGGGTTGAAACCCTTCGGCAAAGCGGATGCCCGGTACCGACAGATCGGCACGCCCGGTTCCGGTCTCGAGCAGATGGCGGATAGCGACGTCAGCCACCTTCACGCCGCGCGTCGGCTCGACCAATTCCCCTTTGGCCTCGATAACGCCGCGCGCCAGCGTCAGCGAAACCGACCGTGCGGCAAGCGGCTGAAAACGTGCGCTAGCGGCGGCATCGGCCACCTGCATCGCCCCATCCACGGCAAGTACACCGCCAGCGAATCGCCAGCCACCCGCCGCGTTCGACAGCAGCAGGGGCACCGCCCCGATCTGCCCGCTGCCTCCCCCAAATCGCCCCGCAACGCCCGCTCCCACGACCCGCCCGTCCAATCCCGCAAAGTCGAACCGCGTAGCCCGGTCGGCACTTCCCAGGCGCGAGCGCACATCCGATAGCGCGAAGCGCCTCGCCCCCAGGTCGACGCGCGCGCCTGTCCAGGCCAGCGTCACCGGCGTCGCGCCCAGACGACCACCCACGCTCGCGGCACCGATCCGCGCGCCACCCCCGATCCGCCCGCCCGCCACGCGCACCAGCGCGCCTTCCGTGGGGCACAGGGTCAGCCGGGTCGCATCCAGCGTCAGCCCAGCCACCGCGAGCCGCTGCCACTCGACGGGCGCGCAAGCGGTTCCGAGCGTCACCGCGCCCCGCCCATCCAGCCGCGCCGCCACCGGCAGGACCAGCCCGTCCACGCGTCCGTCCCCGATCGGCCCGCTCAGCGTCGCCAGCGTATCGACCCGCGTCGCGCCATCGCCGCCTGCGGTGAACCGCACCGGGCTCAGCGCCAGACTGGCACCCCCGGCCGCATACGGCGCGCGCAACGTTGCGACGCCGGTGATCGCCGCGCCCGCGTGCGCCTGCGCCAGCCGCACGCGCGCCGACGGCAGGCCACCGCCCTCCACCTCCAGCCGCCCCGCGACCCGCACCGCGTTCGCGGGCCAATCATAGGTCACCGCCGCCTGTTCCAGCCCGACCCACGCGCCCGACGCCGCGCGCATCGCC
>DASVUT010000320.1:0-1631 GCA_036386955.1 Sphingomonas sp.
CGCGCGGTGCAGGGCCATAGCTTCCCGGCCAAGCTCACCGACACGACGCGCGCCTATTTCACCGCCACGGCCAAGACCGCCGCGCCCGATGTCGCCGCCGCGATGCGCCGGCTGATCGCCGATCCCGCGGACGCCGCCGCCGATGCGATCGTCAGCCGCGACGACGGGTTCCGCTCGACGCTGCGCACCTGTTGCGTCGCGACGTTGCTCAGCGCGGGCCACGCCGAGCATGTCGATGGGCGCCACCGACGCGGTTTTCCTAAAGGCGGCGGGGATCCCGGTGTACGGCGTCCCCGGCATCTTCAACGACCCCGCGACCAGCGGCGTTCACGGCCTGAACGAGCGCATCCCAGTCCGTTCGCTGTATGACGGGCGCGATTACCTGTTCGATCTGGTCAAGGCGCTGGCCTGGTGACGGGGCTTACTTGGCCTCGAACGCCTGGCCGGCGGCCTGCATCGCGGTGCCCGCCGCCTGCAGCTCGCCACCGCACCGCGTGATCTCGGCCTGCGCCGATGCCTGAACCGCCGCCGCCGATGTCCGCATCAGCGGCACGAGGTCGAGCCGGGGATTGCGCCCGACCAGCTTGCCATAGAAATACAGCGCGCCCAGCCGTGCCGCGTTCTGCTGTTCGGGCGTGCCGTTGCTGCCGATCGCGGCAAAGGCGAGCAGACACCGCCCGTCCGACGCCTCGTTGGTAGGGCTGGGCGGTGCGACGGGCGCGGGGCGTGCAGGCGTCGCTCGCGGGGCTGGCGCGGTCCGGGGCGCAGGCGCGGCTTGAGCAAGGATGGCGGCGGCGATGATGGCAAGCATGGCGGGTTCCTTCCCGAATGATCGTAGGACGATGCCGTCGGTGTCGTGCTGCGTCCAGTCGGAACCGGTCATCGCATACTGAGGTATGTAACCCCTTGATCGCATGGAGTGAGCCGGACTAGGGCGGCGTATGGTTCCCTTTTCGTTCGGTGGTCACGATCTGCGCGCGTTGCCCCAGGGTGCGCTGTGGTGGCCCGCGCGCCGCGCGCTGCTGGTCGCCGATCTGCACCTCGAAAAGGCGAGCTGGTTCGCCCGCTTCGGGCAGATGCTGCCCCCCTATGATTCGCTGGCAACGCTCGCCGACCTGTCCGCGCTGGTCGCGGTGACGCAGGCGCGGGAGGTGTGGTGCCTGGGCGACAGTTTCCACGATGTCGGCGCCTGCGACCGCCTGCCCGTGGCGGCGCGCGGGATGCTGACGGCGCTGACGGGTGCCACACGCTGGGTCTGGATCACGGGCAACCATGATCCGATCGTCGACCGCTGCGGCGGCGAGGTATGCGACGAAGTGGTCGTCGACGGACTGGTGCTCCGCCACGAAGCGCGTACCGATGAGCCGCGGCCCGAACTGTCGGGCCATTTCCACCCCAAGCTGCGCGTGCGCGTGCGCGGGCGATCGGTCGCGCGGCGGTGCTTCGTCGCCACCGCCAACAAGCTGGTGCTGCCCGCCTTCGGTGCGCTGACGGGTGGGCTTGATGTCGATCACCCCGCGATCCGCCGCGCCGTTGGGGCAGGGGCGGAGGCGCTGGTCGCTCTCGACGACCGGCTGCTGCGCTTCCCCGTCGCCGCCTAGCGCGCGATCGCGGGGAAACCGGCGCGGAAC
>DASVUT010000321.1:0-1797 GCA_036386955.1 Sphingomonas sp.
TTGGTTCAGACTGCTCTTTGCTGCCGCGAATGATGCTTCATCATGCGTCATCCGTCTGGTAGTCGCCGGCAGTGGCGCATCGACCTGACAGATCCCGGTCAATAACGACAGCGGTCGGAACTTGAGGACACTGATCGAGGCGACCGTCCGCCGCGTGCGCTCGCTGGGCACGCAATTGCGGCAGCGCTGGCGGCGCTGGCGGACGAGGAATCAGGGCATGCAGGTTCAAATCGCGGGCGCATCCGATCTCGTCGACCGCTTCGAGGAGCTGCTCGCGACCCACGGCGTCAGCATTCCCGGACACGCCTCGACCGGCGCCGACATGCTTCCTCTCTGGCGGATCCTGAACACGATCAGAGCAGGGTTCGCCGGCACGCCCGACGACATGCGCCTCGAGTATACCGCTGGGCTGGCGGTCCACGACCTCGCCGCGAAAGTGTTGACCGTGGAGGAGCATCCGGACTTCCCGACGCTCATCCCCCACTTGGGGATGCTCGCGCAAGGCGCGGTCCACCTGACGCAGGAACCGCCTGCCGATGCGGACGCCTACAACAAGCTCGTGGAGGTCTACTGGGCCACACTGCTGATGGGTAATGGCACCAGGGTCCTGCTCGATCACCCCAAGAACTCGAAGGGTGATAACCCTGACGTGATCGCGCTGGACGGCGGCCAGCCCGCGCGCGCCTACGCCTTCAAAACGGTGCGCTCACCGCATACGCAGAGCCTCCTCGATCACGTCATCAAGGGCGTCGACCAGATCGAGCGATGCCCGGCGCCGGAGGGCATCGTAGCCTTCAACCTCACCCCCCGGCTACTCGGCGCAGGTCTCTGGCCCGAGGGCGGCTTCTTCGCGGACTGGCGGCAGCCCGCCGTCTACACGATCGAAAAGCTGACAGGGATGATCTCCGATGTCCTTAAGGACAACGGGCAGGAGGCGATCGACGCCGTCTTCGCGGGTAAGAAGGCGGTCGGCTCCATCCTGTGCGTGGCGTTCATCCCGACGGTCGCCAGAAACCCCGTGACAGGGAACGCGGTGGTCATGCCCCTGAAGGTCGCGACGCTCGTTAACCTGGTCGCGAAACGCCCTCCGTCCGCAGAGATGCAGGCGGAAATCGAGGCAGCAAACCACACCATGCAGACCGCGCTCGGCTAACGCTGGGATCGCGACCTCGGGTGAGGCAGAACTACCCGCTCCGAGCAACTGAAGGTCGCGGCGATGACGCAGTGTAGCTCGCAACCGCGTTTACTCTCCAACGCGCCAGCAGCATGATGAGGTATGGCAAAGGCCCAATACGACAGCTACGACCTCTTCGCGCGCAGAGCCGGGCGAAAGGCTGAGACGGTGCTTGTCGTCACACCCTACGTGGAGCAGGAGTTCTTTGAGCGCCTGATTGCCGAACTCAGGCCGAAGCAGCTCCACGTCGTCATCGATGACGGATGCCGGCGCGAGGACATCCAAATGATCCGGGACTGCGTCGCCGCCTCGAAGCGGAAGGTCACGCTTACTTGCGTCCCGGGTTCCGCCCCGGGCCTTGTGCACCTGAAGCTCTTCTACATCGTCTGGAGTACAGAGGCGAAGCGGACGGCGCGCACGCTGGTCTTCGGGTCGGCCAACGCCACCCGACAGGGCTTCGGCGGCCGCGCGAACGCCGAGCTCATAGCCAGCTGCCGCCTCACGAAGACTCGGCACTCGCACATCATCGACTGGTGCGAAGGCGTCGTGGCCGCGACCTCCTCGGGTGAGGAACGCCTAATCGGTCCAGCCAGAGATCTCGACCTAGGCACGGGTCTCCAGCT
>DASVUT010000322.1:0-4322 GCA_036386955.1 Sphingomonas sp.
GATGACCAAGAGTGAAATGGCCGCCAAGCTTAATGGCGCCAACGCCTGGCTGCCCGGCAAGCGCGTGAAGATCGATTTCGGCCCGGAAGGCGCCGTGATGCTGGACGGCATCGCGAACCAGGTGAGCGAGGATGCGGGCGCCGCGGACACGACGATCAAGGTGACCTGGGCCGATTGGGAGGCGCTGTCTTCCGGCCAGCTCGACGGCATGACCGCCTTCATGCAGGGCAAGCTCAAGGTCGAGGGGGACATGTCCGCGGCCATGCAGCTCCAGGGCGTGCTCGCGAAGCTGAAGGGCTGAGCTTCTCCCAAGTTGAACCGACATTCAGGTTCGCTTGACCGGATGCCGCCGCCGCGCTTATCGCCGGGGCATCCGAAGGAGCGTTGAATGCAAAAGATTTACGCTAGTGCCGCGGCCGCGCTTGAAGGCCTCCTGTTCGACGGCATGACGATCTGCGCGGGCGGATTCGGCTTGTGCGGCATTCCCGAACGGCTGATCGACGCGATCCGCGATGCGGGCGTCACCGGGCTGACCATCGCCAGCAACAATGCCGGCATCGACAATGAAGGCCTCGGCAAGCTGCTGCGCACGCGGCAGGTCGCCAAGATGATCAGTTCTTACGTCGGCGAGAACAAGGAGTTCGAGCGGCAATATCTCAGCGGCGAGTTGCAGGTCGAATTCTGCCCGCAAGGGACGCTCGCCGAACGCTGTCGCGCAGGGGGGGCGGGCATACCGGGCTTCTACACCAAGACGGGCGTCGGCACGCAGGTGGCCGAAGGCAAAGAGGTCAAGGTGTTCGACGGCGAGGAATATATCCTGGAACGCGGCATCCGCGCCGACCTGTCGATCATCAAGGGCTGGCGCGCCGACGAGGCGGGTAATCTGCAGTTCCGCAAGACCGCGCGCAACTTCAACCAGCCCATGGCGACTGCGGGGCGCATCTGCGTCGCCGAGGTGGAGGAGGTCGTGCCGGTCGGCGCGCTCGACCCCGATGCGATCCATCTGCCCGGCATCTACGTCAAGCGGATGATCGTCGGTGCCCCGTACGACAAGAAGATTGAATTCCGCACCGTGCGCCAACGCGAAAGCACTCCCGCGGCCGCCGGATCCGACGTCGGCGCCGCATGACGATCATGGCGTCCCTGTTCTCCCGCGAAGGCGGGAGCCCAGACCAGCCGCAGACCTGGACTCCCGCCTTCGCGGGAGAACGGATGATGCAGCCTCCGACCAAGAGCTTCCGATCGTGAGGACCCACCCGCGTGCCATTCCCGTCGACGAAGCGCCGCTGACCCCGCGTTCGGCGGAGGTCCTGCGCGTCTGGATCACCGATCGCAGCGGATCGACCGTGCTGATCGCGCCCGATGTGCTCGCCGATGCCGAGATGTTTGGCGTGCTGATGGCCGATGCGATCGATCACGCCGCCAAGGCGCATGCCCAGGCGCTGGACATGACGCAGGAACAGGCGGCGACGCTCATCTGGCGCGGCCTGGACCGCGCCCGCGCCGCTATCGAGGGCGGCAGTACCAACCTGGACGACGGCGGAAGGATCAACTGACGATGGGCTGGGACCGCAACCAGATGGCCGCGCGCGCCGCGCGCGAGCTGCGCGATGGATATTATGTGAACCTGGGAATCGGCATCCCCACGCTGGTCGCCAACAACATCCCCGACGGCATGACCGTGACGCTCCAGTCCGAAAACGGGATGCTGGGGATCGGGCCGTTCCCCTATGACGACGAGGTCGACCCCGACCTGATCAATGCCGGCAAGCAAACGATCAGCGAACTGCCGTCATCGGCCTATTTCAGCAGCGCGGACAGCTTCGCGATGATCCGCGGCGGGCATATCGACCTGACGGTGCTGGGCGCGATGGAGGTCAGCGAAGGCGGCGACATCGCCAACTGGATGATCCCGGGCAAGATGATCAAGGGCATGGGTGGTGCCATGGATCTGGTCGCGGGCGTCAAGCGGATCATCGTCGTGATGGATCACACCGCCAAGGACGGGTCGCCGAAGTTCTTGCCCCAGTGCACCCTGCCGCTGACGGGCAAGAACGTCGTCGACATGATCGTCACCGACCTGGCCGTGTTCCGCCGTCCCGACCACCAGTCGCGGTTCCGGCTGATCGAATGCGCGCCGGGGGTTACCGCAGACGAGGTCGCGGCCAAAACGACGGCCAGGTACGACAGCTGATCGGACGTCACTGCACGTCTCTCGCCGCCCAGTCTTATTCCGCCGCCGCCCGCACCTTCGCCACCCCAGCCTTCGCCTGCTCCCGCAACTCCGCCTTCAGCCGTGCCGGATCGCGCGCGACGACGAAGCCGAAGCTGACGCCGCCTTCCTTGCCGATCGTCGCGTGGTGGAGCTTGTGCGCCTGCACCAGCCGCTTGGCGTATCCGCGCTTGGGCACCCAGCGGAACCAGCGTTGGTGGACGATGCCGTCATGGATGACGGTATAGATCGCGCCGTACACGGTGATCCCCATCGCCACCCACCACAGCCGCGCCGACCACAGCGCCCCGGCCATGAACATCGCGATAACGATCGTGCCGAACACGACCGCATACAGGTCGTTGCGTTCCAGCGTGTGATCATGCGGTTCGTGGTGGTCGCGGTGCCAGGCCCAGCCCCAGCCATGCATGATGTAGTTGTGCGCCCACCAGGCGACCCGCTCCATGCCCCCGGCGGCGGCGGCCACGATCGCGAGTTTTTCGACCCAGCTCATGCGACGGCTTTCGTCATGCCACCGTGCCGGCGGCGGCTCGGCAGCGCCCACCATGGCACATCGGGGCTCAGATGATGTTCGTGGTGATAGCCGAAATGGAAGCACGAGAACAGGCTGCCCAGATAGCCGAACGCCTCGCTGCGCGCATTGTGGCGATCGGCGAACCCCCCATCATCATGACGATGCGGGCGATAGGTGCCGAAATAGAAGAGTTGCAACGACGACGCGATCGCCGGCGGGCCATAGAGCAGCGCGATGTTGGCGATCGGCACGCCGAACACCGCCCAGTACAGCGTCACGATCGTGGCGATATACAGCCCCGACCGCCACCCGAAATAGCGCCGCAGGAAGGTCGCATACCAGGCCCAGAAATGGTTCGGGTGATCCGCGTCGAAATCGGGATCGTCGCCGCTGCCCGGCGCGCGGTGGTGCGCGAAATGCGCGTCGCGCATCTTGGCCCAGCCGAACCCCGCATAGATCATCAGCATCGCCGCCCCGATGCGCGCGTTCAGCTTCGGCCGCCCGGGCGCGAGCGACCCATGCATCGCATCATGCGCGACGATGAACATGCCGACCGACAGCCAGCATTGCACCGCCGCGATCGCCGGCACCAGCGGCCAGGTTGTCGCATCGATCCGCAGCCCGAACATCGCGTACAGGTGGAGCGATACCCAGCTCGCCAGGATCGCGCACGCCAGCCCGACGCCGATCATCGTCTGGGTCGCCTTGCCGATCCGGAGCGCGCGTGCCTGCATGAGGTGCAGATAGGGCCATCGGGCTGTTCAAGGAAGGCCCCGCTTCCGCCCGCGCGCGCGATGGGTTAACGCGCGGACACATGGCCAGCCGTCCGCTCACCTTGTACGAGAAGATCTGGAACGCGCACGTGATCGAGCGGCGCGACGATGGCACCTGCCTGCTCTATATCGACCGGCATCTGGTCCATGAGGTCACCAGCCCCCAGGCGTTCGAAGGCCTGCGCGCCGCCGGGCGCCGCGTCCGCCGACCCGAACTGACGCTGGCGGTGCCCGACCATAATCTGCCCACCACGCGCCGCGTCGACGACCACGGCGCGCTGCTGCCGATCGCTGATGCGCAGAGCGCGGCGCAGCTCGACGCGCTCAGGCGCAACACCGCCGAATTCGGGATCGACTATATCGATGCGGCCGCGGCGGAGCAGGGGATCGTCCATGTCGTCGGGCCCGAACTGGGCTTTACCTTGCCCGGCACGACCCTGGTCTGTGGCGACAGCCATACCTCCGCGCACGGCGCGCTCGGTGCGCTCGCGTTCGGGATCGGCACGTCGGAAGTCGAGCATGTGCTCGCCACGCAGACGTTGATGCTGACCCCGGCCAGGACGATGGAGGTGCGCGTCGATGGCGCGCTCGGCTTCGGCGTGTCGGCCAAGGATGTGATCCTCGCGATCATCGGCCGCATCGGCGCGGCCGGCGGCACGGGGCACGTCATCGAATATACCGGCGAGGTGATCCGCGCGCTGTCGATCGAGGGCCGGCTGACGGTCGCCAACATGAGCATCGAGGCGGGCGCGCGCGCCGGGCTGGTGGCACCGGACGAGACTACCTTCGCCTATCTCCAGGG
>DASVUT010000323.1:0-6040 GCA_036386955.1 Sphingomonas sp.
AGAAGCGCAGCGCCCCGGCAATGCGAACCACCGTCACCAGTTCGGACGCATTGAGCACATTGGCGTCGCAGGCGGGATCCTGGATGTCAAAGGTCACGTCGGCGGTGAGGCCGTCCAGATCGGCGAGGGGGACGTTGGACAGCGTCTTGTGCCAGCCCTGCGTCTGATCGATCGCGGCGCGCGCGCCCATGGCGACGGCTGCGACGGGCGTCGGGATGCTCGCGCCGACCGGGCCATAGGGTGCGGTGACGCCGGGCCAGAGCAAAGTCAGCTCGCGGGCGTCGGGGTAGAGAGCGCGGTGGGCGATGGCTTCGCCGCGATCGTCGCCGATCGCCGCGGCATAGACGCGCGCGCGCAGGCGCTTGGCCACGGTGACCAGCGCCTTGGTCACCAGTTCCGCCTCCAGCCCCGGGGCGCCGATGATGCGCGGGTGAAGATCGAGCTGCGCGGGCGCGGTCAGCAGCGCCTGCATGCCGGTCTTCACGCCGGCTTCGTCCGTGCCGATCACGGCCGTCGCGGTCGCGGCGGCGTCGGCACCGGACGCGACGCGGACGACCACGACGGGCGCGGTGACCTGACCGGCGATGGCGGTGAGCGCGGCGCGGAGCGTACCGGTCGGGCCGGCCTTAACGATCGCATCGGCGAGGTTCGTCACCGTGACGGCGGTATCGAGCGGGAATGCGCCGGCGGCAGCGTCCGGCGCGGTGGCGACCAGGCCGATGACCGCGGTAGCGACGGTGACGATCGAGCGCCTGGTCGTCTTGACCTCGGCGACGTTGATCCCGTGCAGGAAGCTCATGGACGGACCTTTCAGGCGAGCGCGGAGAGGGCGCGGATGGTGGAGGAGAGCGAGAAGCTGGGCGCGCCGGCGACATCGCTGCGGCGGCCATGGACGGTCAGCACCACCTGGTGCGGCGCCGCGCCCGAGGCGAGCGACACGCGGGCAATGCGGGCACGGCCTTCCTGGCGGAGCAGCGCCAGGGCAGCGGCGGCGAACAGGCGCAGGCGGCCGGCGTCGTTGGCAGGCTGGTCGAGGAGCTGTGGCACCAGCGAGCCATATTCGCGGCGGCCGAGGCGCGCGCCGAGCGGCGTCGACAGGATGTCGTCGATCGACTGGGCCAGGTGATCGGCGCCCGCGAGCGCCACGCCGGTGCGACGGTCCATGCCGATCATTGCGGCGGCCCCGAGACGGCGCCACCGGCCTGTACGCCCAAATGCTTGTGCGACTTGAGGCTCTTGCCCGCGCCGATCACATCGGTGTCGCCGGTGATCGTGCCGGTGGAACGGACATCGCCGTTGACGGTGAGATCGCCGGTGAAATGGAGGCCGCCCTCCGCAACGACCGTGACGGTCGCGCCGGGGGGGAGCTGCGCCAGCAGCGCGTGCGCGGCGGGATCGTAGCTGATGCGTGCACCGTCGGCGAACGCGGTCAGCGTCGAGCCATCGCTGGCGGGATGAGGGTGCGCGTCGCTGGACAGGCTGCCCAGGATGATACCGCGCTCCGCATCGGCTTCGGGCGCGAGCACGAGGACCTGTTCGCCGATCGCCGGTGGCGACCAGGTGCGTGTCGCGCCGGCGCGTGCGGCGAGCCATGGGATGTCGCCGGTGATCAGATCGTCGGCGAACTGGACGCGCGCGGTGCCCGCCGCCTCGTCGACGGCGACCACGACGCCTTCACGGGCGAGATCGCCGATGAGGCGCTGAATATCGGCAGGATCGGCCATCCGTGCGACCATGCGCGGCGTGGCGAGCAAGGCGAGGGGGCACCCTTGTAGAATACGTTTCTACAAGGCTGGCTCCGCGTCGGACGACAGCGGTATCGCTGTTTCCGAATGGATCACCGGCGAGGACGTCGCCGGCGCCTCGCTTGTCTCAGCGGCGGTCTGATCGCTGACGCCGCGGAGCACTTCCTCATATGCGTCGAGGTGCGCCATCACCATCAACCAGGACCGCTTCTCCTTGCCATTCCGCCACTGGAATGGCTCCTTGGAGCCGATACGCAGCGTACTTGCCCTCTTCTTCAGCGCCTGAAGACGCCTTTCCACCCCAGTTTCGACGGCAGCTTGCATGCTGCGCGCCTCGATCGGTACTGAGGGCAGCGTTGCATATGCGACGATGCTTGCCCGCAATTCACGAATATCAGCATTCACCTCATGCCAGAACTGATCGACGAAAGGGTTGCTCGGGATGGGCGGCTTCACATTGCGCAGGAATGCGATGCGTGCCTTGATTTCTTCTAGCTCCACCATCTGTCGTTCCTCACTGGAAGCCGGGCTTCGGATCGCGGGTTTGTTTGATCCAGGCACCGTCCGCCGCGCGGTAGTTCGTCCCGTCATCCTGAATGAAGTCCGACACAAATGGCTGCGGTGTTCCGCCTGGTGAAGTGACAAACATTCCCTGGGCTCCGGCCCCACCGCCAATAAGCCGTGCGTTCGCCCGATTTCCACTGCCCACGGGCCATAGATGCTCGGGACATCCATTATCCCAGATTTCCCCGTAAGTCGTGGCGGGCGCCTCGGGAAAGCTAAACGCAACACTGGTCGCCGGATAAGCGGTTCTATTGTGCTTGATCTGGATATTACTGCAATCGACGCCACGTAATGACGCGAGACCCGCCTCCGGTTGACTGGAACGGCCGACGCTTACGAAATTGTTCCTTTCCCATATCCAGCTTCGGATAGTACCATAGACAACGACGTAAAGAGCGTCATAGCCAGACACGGTGTTATCCCGCGCGATGACGTCACCAACATCCGCAGCGCCAGCAACTTTCACGAATGAAGTCTGGTAAGGGGCGGATGCATCGGTTGGAAGTTTGCTGTTAATGGCCTGGTTTTGCTGGATGACCAGACTGTCGACGCGGGATGCCGCTTCAACGAACTGCGCCCACCCGTTGGCATAGTTGTCCTGGACCATGATGTTCTCGCAAGGCGTTGGCAGGTTGCCTGCGATGTTGGTGTCTGCCTCGGCAACGGTAATCGCCCGACCGTTGCCCGAGCCATAGCTTGTTCCGGTGAAGCCTGGTCCGAACAGCTTGTTGCCGGCGATCTGACCATCTTTCGAGCCGATGACGCGGCACCCGTAGTCCGTGAACCCAGTCTGCTTGTAGATGCAAGTGACCGTGTTCTGCTCAAATGCAAAGTCCTCTACCCCGTAGAAGGACACATAGGTAAAACTGCAGCGTTTGAAGAGACAGTTACGAACGAAAACGCGTTTGGTCCGCTGATACCCATCAACTGCCGTCCGTTTCCACGTGCTGTCATAGGTGATGACGCCAGCGCCAATATCCTCGAATATACAATTGCGTATAGTGATGTTCGCCACGCCATTATCATTCGCCTGGTTAGCGAAGTTGATTCCTCCAACGACAATGCACGGCGGCGGCGTGTGACCGACGCCGGTGTCAAAATCACAAAAGTTGAGACCGTCCCATACCATGTCGCGTCCGAGCAGGTGAAACATGCCTGCGCCTTCAGCGCGTGCGGCCCCGATCCCGGTGAACCACGTTCCATGTCCGACAGCGGAGATGCTTTTCTGCCCCGTACGGATCAGGCCCGCGATCTTGATCGGGTTCGACTTAGGCGACGGCGGGAAAATGATCTTCGCTACATCGGGGAGCAGGGTCATAATTCGGTGGAGCGTTCGCGACGTAGTAAGATTGCCAAGTCCGCCCACACCGTAATCAGCCGTGATCGTGAGGGGCGAGTCGACAAAGCCCGCGGCTACTCCCCACCAGCTCGCCGAGTACGTCGCGCCACCCGGCAAGCCCGCCAGAATGACAATGCGCTCCCAGTAGCGGGTGCCGTTGACGACGACGTAGATGCCCTCGTCGGGATCCGGCAGCGGCGGAACGCCAGCGCGCATCTTGAACCTGCCATCGCGACCGTCCTCGGAAAGCTCCCAGACGTCACCAACGGGGGCAACTGCCGCTTTGGCGCCCTTCAAGCCGGCGGCGTCTGCGCCGCGTCCGACCGCGACGTTTCCGGTAGCGCCGGGATCGCCTTTGTCGCCCTTGTACCAGGATTGCAGCAGCGGCACGATCGACGATGCGAGCGCCTGAACAGTCATGCGCCGCGCCCGACCGGCTTTGACCACCGGCACCTGCTCGGTGCCATCTGCTGCCGCCAGCAGATCGAGTGCGGAAATCTTGGCCATGATCAGACCTTCATGATGTAAAGCAGCGCCAGGGACGGCTGGGTCACGTCGACGGAGACCTGGTGACTGTGCTCGGCGTCGCTCAGCGTCGTGGTGTCGACTGCGGTTTGGGTCCCACCGCCCGCGTAGGTCGTCTTCAATGTCCTGTTCAGCGTGACGCCGGTGAATGCTGCTGCCGTGTTCACGTTGGCCGTCAACTGGCCGAACGCCTCGCCCAATGCACGATTGGCGGAGATGCCCACGGCCACGCGTCCGCGCAGGTCAGGCGTGGCGATCGGCCCGCTGCCGTCGGACCTTGCGACGATCTGGCCATCGCAGACCGCCCAGCCATTCGGCGCGGCCGCGCCGAAGAAGAGCGTGATTGTCCCGACCGGCAATGCTCGGCCGAGCTGGCTGGCCGGGATCAAACCATCTTTGCCCAGCGTGGCGACGCCGTTGGCCTGCGCCTTCTGCGCCAGCGGGATGTAATCTGCGACGGTGGTCGCGATCGAGGCGAGCAGCGATGCGGCAAGGTCGGTGAGCCGAGCGGCCAGCTTCTTGGGCGTCACCGCCCGCACGTCGTCGGTGCCGGTTGCGGTCTCGGCCCCAGTGGCGATCTCGATCACGCCCCGCGCGGTCTCGGTTGCGGGCGGGTTCAACCAGTCTGCATTGCCGAAGGTGAAGGCGACGGCATTCAGCGCGGGAAAGGCGATGTCGAGTGCCAGCATCAGCGACGACACGGTGGACTTGGTCATGATCGATGCCGCCTGGCCATAAACGGCGAGCAGCGTTCCGTCGTCGAGGTACAGGCCAACGCCGCGGACGCCGTAGGCCAGCGCCGCGTCGTCGCGGATCATGAGATGGGCGATGTCGCTGCCGACCTGCTTGCCCGACACGTTTGCGAGGCGTCGGAACTCGCCGGGGAGCGCTGTGAGGGTGGGGGCCGGAACGAAGGGCGCGTCGGTCAGCCCCACCGTAGCGATGGCGAGCTGCGCGCCAGCGCCGGCGAGCTGCGCGGCGGTGAAGCGTGCGCGGCCGATGTCCGACATCACCAGGCGGAGCGAGGGCGTCATTGGCTGTCCTCAAGAAAATCGCCCGTGTCGTCTTCCAGCGGCTCGCCATCCTCGGTCTGGAGGAGGCGCGGCCAGATCGGGTCGGTATCCGCGGTGAGTGCGGTATCGGCACGGTGGAAGGCAGCGATGCGGGCGGCGCCGATCAGGCCGAAGCCCCCGCCCTGGTAAAGATGTTGCACCAGGTGGAAGTGTTCGCGCAGCGGCTTCACGCGCGTGATGTCGGCGACGATCGCCGCGGCGAACTCCGCGGAGGAGCGGGTCGGGTCCGGAGACGCGCCGTCGATCGTAACCAGCGGCAGGATCACGTCGAAGGTGTGGGGGGCGCGGGGCGGCGCAGCCTCGAACCACTCGACGACGCGGAGCAGTTGATCATGGCGGGCGAGGACCTGTTCGAGCGCCAGCCGCGTGCCCTTGATCCGGTGAAGCGCGATCGATCCGGCGATAGCGTCGCGCTTGACGCTGTCCGCCCAGGCCGGATCCCAGATATCGACGGACAGCCCCCAGGCGAGCCATGGCAGCAGCGTCGCGTCAATCGCAGCGGGGTCGAGCAGCGTGTCGACCCGCGCGTCGAGATCGCCGATCCGCGCGGTCGCGTTCTCGATCGCGCGTTCGAGCGGCGTGGCGTTGGGCGGGAGGAGAGTGGTCACGCAGCGTATCCCGCAAAGGCGAGCGTGATCGAGGTGCACCAGGCCGCCTGCGTCGGATCGCACGCGACGTCCGCGGCGAGGTCGAGATCGACGCGGTGCACGCCCGGAGGCGACAGGGCGGCAATCAGGCCCGATCGCGTGATGGTGCGGCCAAGCCGACGATTCTCGACCAGATAGGCGTCGAGT
>DASVUT010000324.1:0-7870 GCA_036386955.1 Sphingomonas sp.
CTTGCCGAGTTCGTCGACATAACCCTTGACCACCTCGCCACCCATCGCGCCCGAGCTGTATTGCCCGATGACGGTCTGATGCTCGACATCGGCGGCGGTGATGGGGCGTAGCGAGTGGAACAGCTTGGCTTTTTCGTCTCGAACCGCGGTGCCGTCGAAGCGGGCGGGCGGCTCCATCGCCACCAGCGCGAGCAATTGCAGGATGTGGTTCTGCACCATGTCGCGCAGCGCCCCCATGCCGTCATAATAGCCGGCGCGGTCCTCCAGGCCCACGGTCTCGGCGATCGTGATCTGGACGTTGGCGATGCCGCGCGCGTTCCAGATCGGCTCGAAGAAGGAATTGCCGAAGCGCAGCGCCAGGATGTTCTGCACCGTCTCCTTGCCGAGATAATGGTCGATGCGGAAGGTGCGGGGTTCAGGAAAGGCGGCGAACACCGCCTCGTTGATCTCCCGGCTGGAAGCAAGGTCATAGCCGAGTGGCTTCTCCAGCCCGATCCGAACGGTCTCCCCCGTGAGCCCGACCGAGCGCAAGCCTTCGATCGCGGCTTCGAATAGCGATGGCGCCGTCGACAGGAAGATGGCGAGCCCACCCGAAACATCGCCGACCTTCTCGCCGAGCGCCTTGAAGCTTGGCAGGTCGGACAGGTCGGCGGCCTGGAACGACAACCGCGCGAGGAACCCTTGGATCGTGGCCGCGTCCTTGCGGTCGTCCGACAGATGGGCGTCGAGCGCCTTTTGCGCAAAGGCGCGGTAACCCGCATCGTCGAGATCGGACCGCGCCGACCCGATGATCGTCAGTCCTTCGGGCAGCAAGCCGTCGGCGTGGAGCCCGTAGAGCGAGGGCAGCAGCATGCGCTGCGCCAGATCGCCGGTGCTGCCGAACAGCAGCAGCTTGGCCACGGGATTGCGCTGCATGCCGGCGACTCCTGTCAGAGGACCAGGCCGGCGAGCGGATCGAGCCCGGCCATGAGGTTGAGGTTCTGGACCGCGGCACCGGCGGCACCCTTGCCCAGATTGTCGAGCGTCGCGACCAGGCGCGCCTGACCCGTGGCGGCGTTGCCGCAGACGCGCAGGGTCATGGCGTCGGTACCCGCATGCTCCTCGATCGCGATCGAGGAAATATTCCCGGAGGCGACGCGGACGACCGACGAGCCATGATAGGCCTGCCGCAGCACGTCCTCCACTTGGCTGAGCGACGTGGACGATAGCGGCACCTCCACGATCATTCCGCGATAGGTGTTGGCGACCGCTGGCGCGAAGATCGGCGGGTTGGTGAGCCCCGCATGACGCGTCATCTCCCCGACGTGCTTGTGCGCCAGGCCCAATGCATAGGCGCGGAACGCCGGCGGGTTCGCCGCTTCGAATTCGGCGATCATCGCCTTGCCTCCGCCCGAATAGCCGGACGCGGCATGGACCGACAGCATCCGATCGCCCTGGATCAGCCCTGCGCGGACGAGCGGTGCGACGAGCGCGAGGAAGCCCGTCGGGTAGCAGCCAGGGTTGGACACGCGGTGCGCCGACGCGACATCATGGCCGAGTTCGGGAAAGCCGTAGGTCCAACCAGCCGCCACACGGTGCGCGCTCGACGCGTCGATCACGCGCGTGCGGCCATTGTGGATCAGGGCAACCGCTTCGCGCGCGGCATCGTCGGGCAGGCACAGGATCACGAAATCGGCATCGTTGAGCGCCTCGCGCCGGGCCGCTGCATCCTTGCGCCGCTCTTCGCCGAGCACGATCACCGACAGGTCCGCACGGTTCGACAACCGTTCGCGAATCTCCAGCCCCGTCGTGCCCGACCCGCCATCGATGAAGACGCTGGTCACGCGGCAACGTCCAAGGCCGAACCGTCGATCCACCCCACGCACCCGCAATCAGGGGCGACGCCCCATGCCTGACCCGCGACCAGATCGAGCACCTCGAATGAGTCACCCTCAGCCAAGGTGACGACGACGGCCGACGCGGCGGCACGCGCCTGGCGCAAGGGCGCGGCGCTGGTCAGACGGTGTTCGACGGGGGCGGCATAATGCGGGGCGAAGACGAACTCGGCCAGCCGGACGTCGGCCAGGTCGGCGCGGACCGCGTGGGTGGCCGGGTCGAGCCGGACCGACGGTCCGGTCAGCGCGAATCCTTTACGCCGGGGCGGCGGCGTGGGCGTGCCCATTGGCCGGGACGGAGTGGGATTCGTCGCCTTCGCCGATGAACTGTTCGAACTCTTCAAGAAAATCGGCCCCTTCCGCGGTGCGGGCGACGAAGATGTTGCGCTTGTCGCTATCGTCCCGCTGGCGGCGCAGATAGCCGAGCGACCCCAGCCTGTTCAAGGCGCGGGTGACGACGGGCTTGCTGACGTTGAGCGCACGGGCCAACCCGCGCACCGTGTGCGGTCCGGGGCGCAGATACACCACCAACAGCAGCGCCATCTGACGGTTGGTCAGATCCGGTTCGCCCGAGCGGACATAGTCGACCAAAGCGGTCATCCACGTTCCCAGCGAATTGGCCTCGATTGCTGCCACGACAGGTACATCCGGTGTCTGCGGCCCCAGGCGGAGCCTCGTTTCGGTTGTCTTAACGTTCGCCGAACGCGCTGGTTTCCCTCTGCTTCCCTTTGTTTCGCCCGCGACGGCTGGAACGGTCGTGCCGGGATAGGCCGCGCAGTTGATCGGCGGGGCGGCGTCGCCTATGTGCCGCGCGTCTCCCCCGATCCGTGGACTACTTGATGTTTGCCTTTCTTCTCGTCGTCCACGCCATCATCGCCGCCGCCCTGGTGACGGTGATCCTGATGCAACGGTCCGAAGGCGGCGGGCTCGGGATGGGCGGCAGCCCGTCGGGCCTGATGTCGGCGCGCGGTGCCGCCGATTTCCTGACGCGTGCCACGGCAGTGCTGGCGAGCGCGTTCGTGCTGATGTCGATCACGCTGGCGGTGCTGGCGGCGACGCGGCGGACCGAGACGATCGACACGTCGCTGGCGCGGCAACGCCCCGCGACCCAGATCCCGCAGCAGAACCCGCCAGCCGACGCGGCGCCCTTTGGCGGGGCCGCTGCCGCCGCGGCGACCAATGCCGCCGCGGCCGCGCAGCCGCCCGCCAACAGCACGGACGTTCCGCTCCAGCGTTGATCCTCGGCTCGCCGCATCCAGCCCCGCGCGCGTCGTGACGCGGGCGGGATGCCGCTTGTCGCCTCCCCCCCATTCAAGCTAGGCGTTCGTTCCCATGGCGCGGTATATCTTCATCACCGGCGGCGTGGTCTCGTCGCTCGGCAAAGGCCTTATGGCGGCGTCGCTCGCGGCGCTGTTGCAGGCGCGCGGCTACAGCGTGCGCATTCGCAAGTTCGATCCTTATCTGAACGTCGATCCGGGCACGATGAGCCCGTATCAGCACGGCGAGGTCTATGTGACCGACGACGGCGCGGAAACCGACCTGGACCTGGGGCATTACGAACGGTTCACGGGTGTGCCCGGGCGCCAGTCGGACAATGTGACCTCGGGCCGCATCTACAAGACGATCATCGAGCGCGAGCGGCGCGGCGATTATCTGGGCGCGACGGTGCAGGTCATCCCGCACGTGACCGACGCCATCAAGGCGTTCGCGCAGGCCGAAACCGACGATCTGGACTTCGTGCTGTGCGAGATCGGCGGCACGGTCGGCGACATCGAGTCGCTGCCGTTCATCGAAGCTATCCGTCAGCTCAAGAATGAACTGGGCCGTGGCCAGTCGATTTCGATCCACGTGACGTTGGTTCCCTATATCGCCGCCGCAGGCGAGCTGAAGACCAAGCCGACGCAGCATTCGGTGCGCGAGATCGCGGCGCTCGGAGTCGCGCCCGACGTGCTCGTGTGCCGCTGCGAACACCCGCTGCCCGCCGCCGATCGCGCCAAGATCGCGCTGTTCTGCAACGTGCCCGCCAGCGCCGTCATCCCCGCGCTCGATGCCAAGAGCATCTATGCGGTGCCAATGCAGTATCACCGCGAAGGGCTGGACGAAGAGGTGCTGCGCGCGTTCGGGATCGAACCCGCCGCCAATCCCGATCTGTCGCGTTGGTCCGACATCATGGACCGGCTCGCCAATCCCGAAGGCGAGGTAACGGTCGGCGTGGTCGGCAAATATGTCGGGCTGCAGGACGCGTACAAGTCGCTCAACGAAGCCCTCGTCCATGGCGGCATCGCCAACAAGGTTCGCGTCAACATCCGCTGGATCGACGCCGAACTGTTCGAGGGCGAGGATGATGCGATCGCTGCGCATCTGGAACCGCTCCACGCAATCCTGGTGCCGGGGGCGTTCGGCGAGCGCGGCGCGGAGGGCAAGATCGCCAGCGTCCGCTTCGCCCGCACCCGCGCCATCCCCTATTTCGGCATCTGCTTCGGCATGCAGATGGCGTGCATCGAGGGCGCGCGGGACCTAGCCGGGATCCCGGCGGCGTCATCGACCGAGTTCGGCCCCACCGCCGATCCGGTCGTCGGGCTCATCACCGAATGGATGGGTCGCGACGGGCTGCAGAAGCGCGAGGAACAGGGCGATCTGGGCGGCACGATGCGGCTGGGTGCCTATGACGCGGCGCTGTCGGGCAACAGCGTCGTCGCGTCGATCTATGGCGGCACCGCGATTTCGGAGCGGCATCGCCACCGCTACGAGGTCAACACCCATTACCGCGAGGCGCTGGAGGCGGGGGGCCTGGTGTTTAGCGGCATGTCGCCCGACGGCACGCTGCCCGAGATCGTCGAGCGTCCCGATCACCCCTGGTTTGTCGGCGTCCAGTTCCACCCCGAACTCAAGAGCAAGCCGTTTGACCCGCACCCACTGTTCGCCAGCTTCATCGCGGCGGCAGTGAAGCAATCGCGGCTGGTCTGAGACAATGGAGGCGCCCGGACCCGCAGGTCCGGACGCCCCGAAGCGTTCTGACGGTGCCGCGCCGATCAGGCGGCCTTTGCTTCTTCAATCGCCGGGGTCTCGACGGCGGCGAGCGGCGCGCCGGTCTTGATCGCGATGGTCTTGGGCTTCATCGCCTCGGGCACTTCGCGCACCAGGTCCACGACAAGCAGGCCGTCGGTCAGCCGCGCATCCTCGACGAACACGAAGTCGGCGAGTTCGAAGCGCCGCTCGAACGAGCGGTTGGCGATGCCGACGTGCAGGAAATTGGCACCCGCCTTCTCTTCCTTGCGGCCGGTGACCAGCAGCAGGTTCTGCTGTGCGGTGATCTCGATCTCGTCGCGCGTGAACCCTGCCACGGCGAGCGTGATGCGGTACCGGTCGTCGGCGACGCGTTCGAGGTTGAAGGGCGGGTAATTCTCGGTCGTGGTCGCCGCGCGGGCATGGCCCTCGAGCATGTCGAACAGCCGGTCGAAACCGATGGTGGAACGGCGATAGGGAGTCAGGTCGAGTCGCATGTTCAAAACCTCCTAAGAGCGAGTTGACGATGTCCGGCCTTGCCTGAATCGGCAGGCCGGCGCGGCCCATCAGGCACCGCGCGGCGTGGATTTGGGTCGGCTCGTCGCAGCGTCAAGATGCTGATCGCTGATTTTTCTAAGGGGGACGAAGCGCACCTTTTCGCCCTGCATCTTGAGCTATGTTGATCGCCCACGCGATTGGTGGAGTTTAGGCGCACGTAAAGGGGATCACCAATGCTCACGCTCGCGCTGTTGCTCGCCGGACAGGTCGCCACCCAGCCCCCGCTCACCGATCAGCAATCCACGACGCCCGCCGCCACGCTGTCCGAACAGGACGACCCGCCCGCGCCGGAAGGGCGGCTGGGCACGGCGCAGCAGGGCAGCGGCGATGTCGTCGTGACCGCGCGTCGCCGCAGCGAGAGCGTTCAGCGCGTGCCGATCGCGATGTCGGTGATCGGCGGCACCGCGCTGGCGGAGACGGGGACGTACAACGTCAGCCGACTGACGCAGCTTCAGCCGACGCTGCAATTCTATTCCACCAACCCGCGCAATTCAGCCGCCAATATCCGTGGGCTGGGGGCACCGTTCGGGCTGACCAATGACGGCATCGAACAGGGCGTCGGCATCTATGTCGATCAGGTCTATTACAGCCGGATCGCGTCGGCGACGTTCGACTTCACCGATACCGAACGGATCGAGATCCTGCGCGGACCGCAAGGGACCTTGTACGGCAAGAACACGACCGCCGGCGCGATCAACGTTTATACGCGCGCGCCCAGCTTCACGCCGGAGGCGCGGGTCGAGCTGACCGGGGGCAATTACGACTTTTTCCAGGGCAAGGCGTCGGTGTCGGGCCCGCTGATCGACGACACGCTCGCGATCCGCCTGTCCACCTCGGTCACCAAGCGCGACGGTACGATCTACAATGTGCGTCAGCAGGAACGCCAGAATGCCCAGGACAATCTGGGGCTTCGCGGTCAGCTGCTCTGGCGCGCGGCACCTGGGCTGAGCCTGACCTTGTCGGGTGATTACAACCGGCAGGACCCCAATTGCTGCGTGCAATATTATGTTCGCGTCGGCGCGACTCAGCGGCCGCTGAACCGCCAATACGCCGCACTCGTGGCCGCGCAGGGCTATAGCGTGCCGTCGACGAACGCGTTCGGTCGCCGGACTGACGTGGACAGCGACCTGCGCGCCAAGCAGGAACTCGGTGGCGCATCGTTGCTGGCGAATTGGGATGTCGGCGCGGTGACGCTGACATCGGTCACGGCGTGGCGGTTCTGGGATTGGGTGCCGTCTAACGACCGCGACTTCATCGGCCTGTCGATCACGCCCGTCTCCGCCAACCCCTCACAACAAAAGCAGGTGAGCCAGGAGTTCCGCGTCGCCTCCAACGGCGAGCGCGCCGTCGATTACGTCGCCGGCCTATTCTATTTCCGCCAGACGATCGACACGCAGGGGCTTCAGGTCCAGGGCCCGGCGGCGAGCCGGTTCCTGCTGAACCCCGGCAACGTGCCCGTAGGTTCCACGGGCTGCGCGACGCCGACCACGGCGGCCTGCAACCCGGCGGTGCTCGACGGGCTCACGTCGCGCAACACGATCGGCTTCACCAACACCTCGGCCGCCGCCTTTGGCAAGCTGACCTGGCATGCCACCGATCGCCTGACGATCGCGCCGGGCTTGCGGCTCAATTACGACAAGAAGGATGGCGATTACGTCTCGGTGGTGACGACGGGAAGCGGCAGCACGACCTTGTCCGCAGATCAGCGCGGCGTGCTGGCGCCGCAAAGCTACAGCCCGCGGTTCACCAACTGGAACCTGTCGGGCGACCTGACCGTCGCTTACGACATCAGCGACGATGTCCATTACTACGCCACCTATGCGCGCAGCTACAAATCGGGCGGGATCAATCTGTCGGGCCTGCCGCTCGATGCGCAGAATAACCCCATTCTGTCGGCCGCGACGATCGAGCCCGAAAAGGTCAACCATTTCGAACTGGGCCTAAAGACCCAGTCCGCCGATCGCCGCGTGACGGTGAACGTCGCCGGCTTCTGGACCGAAATCAGCGACTATCAGGCGACGGTCACCAACAACCAGATCGGCGTGCTGCGCGGCTATCTGGCGAATGCGGGCAAGGTGCGCACGCGCGGGATCGAGGTCGACACCGCCTTCCGGCCCAGTCAGCGGTTCAACCTTTATGCCAATGGCGCGTTCACCGACGCCAAATATGTCCGCTTCGTCGATGCGCCGTGCCCGCCCGAACTGACCGGTGGCACCACCGCTGGGCCAGGCCAGACACCCGCCGCGGCCGGAACGCCGGGCCTGAGCCCCGCCAATTGCGACATCTCGGGCCAATGGCTTCCCGGCGTATCGCGCTGGGCGTTCTCCTATGGCGCGGAATATGACCTGCCCGGCCGCGTCGGCGGGGTCGAGGGGCAGTTCTACCTGGGCTATGACGGCAGCTACCGATCGAAATTCTCGTCCAACCCGTCG
>DASVUT010000325.1:0-4828 GCA_036386955.1 Sphingomonas sp.
AGTTCTAACCGCTAGGCAAGCAAATAGACTCCGACAAGCGCGAAGGGTAGCACCGCGAATTGCGCGCTGTGTGCGTCCGTTAGCCCATGTCCCTATTGGAGCCCGCCAATTTGTCCTCGTGGACCGAATTGCTCAAGGGCAGGATAGCCGCCGCAACTGCTGTCCGTGCCACTCTGCTGACCGTGCAGCCGCACTACGTCTATGTTCTCTGCCAGCCGGACGGCACTCCGTTCTACGTCGGCAAGGGCGTTCAGCACCGGTGCTTCAACCACGAGGCGGAGGCTCGCAACACCCAGCGGCTGACACACAAGCTGAACCTGTTGCGGGCCATGCATCGCCGGGGTGACCTCGTCGGCTACTGCATCGAAAATTCCTACCTCACCGAGGAGGAGGCGCACGCCCGCGAGCGGTTCCTTATCGCGCTGTTCGGACGACACGATCAGCGACGCGGACCCTTAACGAACCAGACGGATGGTGGCGAAGGCGCGTCCAATCCATCCGAGGAGTCGCGGGAGCGCCGACGGCAGTCCTTGTGGGGCGAGGCCGAGGATGATGAGCGTCGGGCGGCGAACCGCTGGTTCCGCACCCTGTGCGAGGTGAAGTCAGTGCCGGTGAAGCCGCTGAGCAGATTCAAACCGGAACGACTTCACGCCAATCGCGCCGAGTTCGCCATGAGTCCTCGCCAGGCAGCCGCGCTCGTTGCATCTGCCGTGGTGAACCACGTTCTCCTTGAGCCGGGGGCGGTAATTCCCCGGCTGATGCGCATCGGCGGCGTCGCCATGGCAATCGAGAACGGTGTCGGGCGCGATATCTTGTCGAGTGGCATGGCGACGCTGGCTGATCCTTCAGTCGGTGCCGAAACGCTGACGCTGACACGGGCAGGCTATGGCTTCACCGTCTCCAGCATAAGCAGGAGCGTATTGGAGGATGCAGGTGTCCTGCTGCCGGATTTGAACTGAGCGGCAGTCTCAATCCCACCGACGCAGTGGCGAGGTCATCCGCTGGCGGCGATCCGACACGTCCATGCGGACGGTTCCACCGGCCCGGCGATGCTGACCTGACTGGGTTCAAATGATACTGCCAATGACCGCTCGTAGAGGTCTGTCGGGTTATCCAGGGTCGGCGAGCCTGTTGTATCGTCACGCGCGATGAAGGGTGCCACCAGTCGTCCTGTGAAGACGAGGTAGCCTTGTCCCTTGAGAAGCGGAGCGTCGGCGCGTGGCACCGGCACCTCATACTCGAACTGATAGCTGCCCTTGAGGCAGTCGGGTCGGCGATCACGAAGCGTGGAGCCGAAGTCGACGTCGTATTCGAGTTGAAATGAGGAACGCACCGTGGCGCGCACTCCCATCCGGGTCTTGGAGACGTAGCTGCCGGTGCGCTTCACGTCTCGCCAGACGTTCTGGCGCGACAGGAAGGTGCCTACAAACATCTCGCGATCGGCGTCGTAGCGAAACGGCGCGTCTTCATTGTCGTCGAGGGGCTGGCACACGACCAATTCGCCCTGATCGTTCAGCACGTCCTCCAGCTTGCGCCGGCGTGTCGCGAACTCCGCCTCGGTCTCGTATTCGCCCTTCTCCAGCGCGATCTTAGATCGAACGCCGTCTAGCGCCCAGGCCAGCGTCTTAAAGCTGGACCGCTCGCATGCCGAAAACAGGGTCTCGCCCGACCGCAGTCGATTGATCGCTATGGCGGTGACGAGGTTGCCGACAGGGTCGGGCTTGGGCGCCGTGCGTTTGACAGCGCGTGCCGGCGTTCGTCGCTTCTGGGCTACCGCCGGATCGACGAACGCGCCGCTGCATGCCACCGCGGCCAGGCCCGCGATGGTGGCGATGGCTCGGTGGCCTCGATGTGTCACGGTCGGCACCTTCATGGCTTCGGCGTGCCGAGCAGCCGCTGCTTTGCGGCCTGAAACTCAGCCTCGCTCAGCGCGCCGCTCGCCTTCAGGTCGACGAGCTTTTTCAACTCGTCGCCGATAGAGACTGGCGAGACAGTAGCCGCATCCACTGTCCCGGCCAGCGCGGCGGGCGCAGGTGGTAGCATCTTCGCCGAGTTGCCGCACTGGCTGGACAGGATGTCGTAGTCGCGGCCGGATCCCATGTCGGCGAAGAGGGTGTTGCCGGCATTGTCCAGCACGACGACGAAGGCGGTGGATCCCGTGTAGCCGCCCATGCGGTTGCGGGCGTTGACCAGTCCGCAGGTCCAGTAGCCTTCGATCCGCTTGCTCAGCAGCGGCTTCCATGTGCCGTAGGTGAAGCCGCGCGGCCATTCGATCCGTGCGGAATCCGGATCGATCAAGCGCCCGCGCAGTGACTGCTCGCCGTTGCGACGGAACAGCGCCCAGTCAGGTTCGGACTTGGCGAAGATTTGCTCGTCGCCCGGCCACGTCCGCGTGATCGCCACAAGTTGCTGGAAGCGCGCGGCACCCACGCTCTGTGTGATCGAGCTCTCCATGGCGCGCAGCTGCCGTGCGACGTTCGGGCGGCTGGATGGAACGTAGGTTGCGTCCTCGACAGCAAAGCGCATCGCGTCGAAGTTCGCCTCGCCTACGGTGCGATCGTCAGGCTTCCTCGCCAGCGCGGCGCACTGCGCCTTCATGGCGGCGCCGCCGAAGCCGAGGTTCACCGGCCGACTGAATGTGGCGAGGCAGTCGTCGAACTTGCCCGAGGCGGCCTGGTCGAGGCCGAGGACGTAGGCCTCCATGACGGGGCGACTGTTGACGCACGTGATCTGAATCGGCCGCGTGGTCCCTGACCGGCTCACCGTAGCCGGGATCGTCGCGTCGGGGGCAGTGGCGCGCAGGATGCCGATGGCCTCCGCCGCCGTCTTGCCCGCGACGTCCACGCCGCTCAGTGAGAGGAGCTTGTCGCCCGCCGCGAGCGAGGAGCCTGGATAGGCGCGTGACACCATGTTGCCGTCCTGCAGTTCGGCCCCGGTCGCACACCGGTCCTTCGGCTCGCCCACGGCGCGCAGCTGGGCGAGGGATGCTTTCGCCTGCTCCCGCACCTGGTTCTTGTCCTGGGCTTGCACCGCCATCGGTGCCAGCAATAAGCCCATAGCTGAAGCGCACGCAGCACGCCGTCCCGACATCGTAAAAACCCCGTCTTGCCGCGACCATGGCGACGATCATGTCATCGCGGCGCAACGATGTGGTTGTCAATGCTGGGGAAGAAGGCGGGATGTTGGGAACTAAGGGTTGCGACTGCATCGATACACCTTAGGCATGCGCACATCTCGCACGGCTCAGAACAAGAGGAGCGCCCAATCTGCTATAGGCGCTGAAAGCGTCTTCCTTCTCTCCACTCGGCTGCCCTTTGCCCGTGCTAGTCCAGAACGACGTGGAACGGTGGGCTCTTGCCCCGGAGGGTGCCGTCCGCCGACACCAGGAACGCCTCTGCGGTATGCACGCCATGGTATTGAAGCGGTTCCCAGCGACTATTCCCCTTCTCGGCCGAATAGAAGCCGCCGCGTCCGCAATCAGCGAACATGGCGGCCACTCCTGTGTTCGTGATGCGCCACCTGATGTGGCAGTCGCTGGGGATCGGCTGCCCGTTTGCCAGAAGAGCATGGAACATAAGTCCGCCGGTCGGCGCGATCACGTCGCCTGAGCCGATCGCCTTTCCCGTCCGGCTCCTCGTCCGCTGGTGCGTCGCAGTGACGTGTATCCCGATCCACTGCCGGTTGCCCGTCGGCCAGGGTGACGGCGTCTGGTGTGCCGGATGCGTTACCGATGTCGGGACCACCCCGCTGCCGTAAATCAGGACGTCGCGCACCAGGTCGTGCTGGTAGGTCGCGTCGCTCGCGACCATCACCCGTGCAAGAGCAGAGGCTTCAACGAGGCTCTTCTTGACCTCAACGATCTCACCCTTCGCGAAGTCCGATCCAAACACCCTTCTCCAGGCGATGATGCTGTCACTGCGTCCGGCGGCAGCGTAGGCTTCGTCGATCCATACGCGGTAGCGGCGTATCTTGTCGCGAAAGTTCGAGTATCTCTCATCCGTCCACGCCGCGGCGATGTCCTCGGTCCATAGTTTGGGGTTCCGGACCTCCGGCTTCGCCGGTCGAGCCTGTAGCCAATCGTCCAAGCGACCCATCACGGTCTTCAGGGCAGTCGGCACGTCCCCAAAGTCATCGGAACCCTTGTCCCAGCTGTAGATGTGGTTGCCGAGCAGTGTGGTAAGCAGCACGGATGGGCAGCTGAAGGTCAGCTTGATGTCCCGAAGATACTTGATGAGGCGGGTGACCTTGCGGAACGAGTTTAAGCCAGAATACCCGTTCTGGTCCTTCAGCCACTGCGTGTAAGCGATCGGCTCGCTATCCTCGAAATAGTCCGCCTTCGCGTTGCACACTTCGTATGCGTCGACGTAGCGCCGTTCATATACGCACGGTGCGATATCGACCTTGTGTTCCTTGGCATAGGTAATCGTGACGCAGTAGTCCCACATCTTTGTCATGCCGCCATAGGTGGCGCTGGCCTTGAAGATCTTGCCGAGTTCCTTAACGTAGTCCTTGGCCGTCCAGCCATCGACTGGATCGACCATCACGAGCAGATCGGCGTCGAACTCTCCTCGGTCGACAGGCTTGATGATTGTGTCGTGGGCCCACGATCCCTGTTCCTCGAAGCCTCGGATGGTTGGCTCCCATGTGCTCTGCCGGAGGAAGCGTTGAATGGCGCCAATCGACGTCTCCAGATCGTCGATACGAGTCTGGTTCAAGTTTACAGTGTCGTTCAGGAAGGAGGTGAAGCAGTTCGTTAGCTTCATTCGACAGGCCCGGTAGCTGCGTCCAGCTCCCTCGGCTCGTAGTCCGAGTGTCCGGCATGAATGCT